>NZ_JCAKNE010000001.1:0-217137 GCF_059515965.1 Propioniciclava sp. LT432
GGGATGTAGGACAGGCCGGTGCGGGTGCCGGCCCAGTCGGCCATCGCCTCGCTGATGAACTCCGGCCCGTTGTCCGACCTGAGCACCGCCGGGGCGCCCCGGGCGGCGACGAGGTCCTCGAGGTGGGCGGTGAGCCGGTCCGCGGTGATCGATCGTTCGGTGAGTCCGCCGATGCACTCCCGGGTGTGCTCGTCGACGATCGAGCAGATCTTGATCGGTCTGCCCTGCTCGTCGGCGTCGAACTGGAAGTCCACCGCCCACACCACGTTCGGCGCGTCCGCCGTCGGCGTGTCGATGGTCGAAGATCCGACGCGCTTGCCTCGACGCCGCTGCGGGACCCGGAGCCCCTCGTCACGCCACAGGCGTTGGACCTTCTTGTGGTTCACCACCCAGCCCTCGGCGCGGGCGTCGTGATACGCCCGCCGATACCCGTAGCGGGGATGGTCCTTCGCCCAGGCGCGCAGCCACTCCCTGAGCGCCCGATCCGGGTCCGTGACCGTGTCGCCCTTGAGCGGTCGCCGGTACGCGGAACGGCTCAGCCCGACCAGACGGCACGCCATCCGTTCGCTCACCCGCAACTTGCGCTTGAGTGCATATTGCGCTCGGTGAGGGCCGGTGTTCCGTTGTGGGGTGAGCCAGTGGTCCGGTGGGCGGTGAGCCACGGCGACGGGGCGCGGTGGACCGTGGCGGCGCTCGGGTTTTCGTGTGGGACGTTCGTCGCGCCGTGCCGTTGGGGTACGGCGTGACGAGAGGAAGTCGCCTTCATGGTCGACTACAAACAGATCCTTCGGCTGCGAGCTGAGGGGGTCAGTCAGCGTGGGATCGCGGACGTGTTGGGGTGTTCCCGTAACACGGTGGCGGCGGTGTTCACTGCGGCGGACTCGGCGGGGGTCGGGTTCGAGCAGGTGACGGACCTCGGGGCTGACGAGGTCCGCCGGCTGTTGCTGCCCGAACCGGCCAAGCCGGACTCGGACCGGGCCACACCAGACTTCGAGCACGTGCACCGGGAGCTGGGACGGCCGTCGGTGACGCTGCTGGTGTTGTGGAACGAGTACGTGGCCAACTGCCGCGCCACCGGCGAGGTGCCCTACCAGTACTCGTTCTTCAACGAACAGTACCGGCGGTGGGCGAAGGCCACCGGCGCGTCGATGCGGATCCAGCGCAACCCGGGCGAGTCGATCGAGGTCGACTGGGCCGGGGACCCGATGGCCTACGCCGACCCGCTGACCGGCGAACCACGACAGGGGTGGGTGTTCGTGGCCGCACTGTCGTATTCGGCCTACACGTATGTGGAGGCGTTCCCGGACATGACGCTCGGGTCGTGGATCGACGCGCACGTGCACGCCCTGGAGGATTTCGGGGGTGCTGCCCGGCTCCTGGTGCCGGACAACCTGCGGACCGGGGTGTCCCGGTCGGACCGCTACGAGCCGGCGTTGAACCCCGCCTATGCCCGGTTGGCCGAGCATTACGGCACCGCGGTCATCCCGGCCAGGGTGAAACGTCCCCGCGACAAGGCAGTGGTCGAAGGGAGCGTCCGGTTCGTCGCGGGGCAGGTCGCGGCGGTGCTCCGCAATCGGCAGTTCGTCGGGTTGGCCGAGTTGAACGAGGCCATCTTCGCCGAAGTCGCTGCCATCAACGCGCGTCCGTTCCAGAAGCGGGAGGACTCCCGGCAGATCGTGTTCGAACGCGACGAGAAGCCACTGTTGCAACCGCTGCCGCCGGTCCGGTTCGAGTTGGCCGAGCTCCGCAAGGCCAAGGTCGGCCCGAACTACCACGTCCAGGTCGACAAGAACTTCTACTCCGTCCCTTCCCGGTTGATCGGCCAATCCCTGGATGTGCGCCTCACCACGAGCATCGTGGAGGTCTTCGACGGGATCGAGCGGGTCGCGTCCCACCCCCGCTTCCAAGGGGTGTCGGGCCGGTATGCGACCCTGCCGGCCCACATGCCCGCCACCCACCGCAGCCGACTGGTCGACTGGACGCCGGAACGATTCGAGCAGTGGGCCGCCACGGTGGGCCCGAACACCCAAGCGGCGATCGGGGCGATCCTGGCGTCCCGCCAGATCGTCGAGCAGTCCTACCGGTCCTGTCTGGGGGTGATGTCGCTGGCCACCAAGCCCGGCGGCATGGCCCGCCTGGAGGACACCTGCACGCGGGCGTTGGCGGCCACCCCCGCCCCCTCCTACACGCTCATCAAGAAGCTGTGGACCGGCTGGACCCCACCCACCCAAGCCCCGCCGGCCCCCTCCCTGGGCGACGCCGGCTATGTCCGCGGCAGCGACTACTACGGGAGCCGAGCATGATCGATGTGGAAACCCTCACCCGCTTGAAGACGATGCGATTGTCCGGGATGGCCGAGTACTTCGAGAACCTCGCCGACACCACGACCGCCGCCACCCTGACCGGTCCAGAGTTGGTCAAACAGGCCGTCGACTGGGAATACGAGAGACGCCGCGACAGCAAGCTGCACCGGCTCCGCCGCCAAGCCTGCCTCGCCCAACCCGCCGCCGACCTGACCGACCTGAAAGCCATGCCCGGCCGCAGCATGGACCTCGAGCTGATCCACCGGCTCGCGGTCGGCGCCTACCTGGTCAAGCACCAAGACGTCATCCTGCAAGGACCCACCGGCGCGGGGAAGACCTACGTCGCCTGCGCGCTGGGGAACAAGGCCTGCCAGCAGTACCGCAAGGTGCTCTACCTGCCCGCCGGGGAACTGTTCGACCGGATCACCATCGCCGAACGGACCGGGGACAAGAAGCGCTGCCTCGACACCCTGGTCAACGTCGAGTTGTTGATCATCGATGACTGGTTCCTCACCCCGCCCACCCGGGTCCAGGTCCAGCAGTTGCACACCCTGATCGACCGACGACACAAGACCGCCTCCACGATCTACTGCTCCCAGCTACCACCGGGCCAGTGGCACGACCGGATGGAAGAGAAGATCCTCGCCGACGCCATCGTCGACCGGATCACCACCAACGCGCACGCCACCGTCCTGGACTGTGACGACTCCCTGCGCAAACACTTCACTCACCTGCAGTAACCACAGCGCTGGGGCGGCCCAAGCGGCCGCCCCAGCACCATGGCAACCCATCCCGTCGACGTGGCCCACCGATCCCCGGAACACTGGCTCACCCCCCAGCGGAACACCGGCCCTCAGCAAGCGCAATATCCACTTGAGGTGATCGACGGCGGCGCGGCGCCTGTCCGGGCTTAGAAGTTTCCCTCAGCCAGCTCCTTGAGCGCGGCCTTCTCCAGCTCCGCTTCCGCGAGCAGACGCTTCAGGGTCGCGTTCTGCTTCTCCAACTCCTTCAGGCGCTTTGCGTCGTCGGCCTTGAGGCCGCCGTACTGGTTCCGCCACCGGTAGTACGTCTGCTCGGACACCCCCAGCTCCCGGCACACCGCCGCGACGTCCTGACCATCGGTGAGCATCCTGTCGGCCTGCCCGAGCTTACGGACGACCTGCTCCGGGGTGTGACGCTTCCTGCTGTTCGTCATGATCTGACCAGTCTCCCTGCCCGCGACCGCGGGCAACAGGACGACTCTCATAACGACTGGACCTACGAAACGGGGTCAGCCCATGGCGGCCGGGTATTCGTGGAGGTTCCCAATGCTGGCTCCACCGAGTTTCAGCGCTTGGGCATCGAATGGGATGGCACCCAACCCCAGGACCACTTCCACATCTTCAGCCGACAAGGACTCACGATAGCTTTCCAGCGCGGGGGTTTCGATGATGTCCAGGTGCTCGAGATCACCAGCAGGCCGTACGCGCTCACCCCTGCTTCGTGGCTGGAAAGCCGCAACGCCGCCCTTTTGAACTCTCACCCTTGGCCGAGCAGGGAGTTCTTGCGGGTGGTCGCTGGTAGGGGCGACTCTGGCTCAGTTCTTGGCTGAACCACCTTGCGAGAGTCGGACGCTGACGAATTGCTTTGCGTATAGAATCATGTCGCGCGTATGGAATCCAAGTACGACCCACCTGATCCAGAAGTAGCCAATCTTGCGATGGGTTGGACCGATCAGTCTCACTTTCGCGAAGCGATGGCGCGATTTCCACGAAGTCGTAAAGGCGCGTGCTCCCCGACGATACTCCTCAGAGGCGTTTACACGCTCGTGAGACGCTGACGATGCAACCAAGGAGTCCGAGGGATGCAGGTGCCTGAGTGAGATTGCTGTGGAGTCGAGGATGAAGGCCTTCAGATACGCGCGCAGCGTGATGTCATCGTCGCAATAGACGCCAGTGTACTTGGGGTCAAACAGTCCGAGCCTGTTATAGAAAGCGCGCGAAACTACTGGGTGGCGCAGTAGTGTTGTCCGCTCAGAGGAGTCGGCCAACTTCATGGCAAATGCGTGGCGCGAAGGACGGAGCGGAGAGGCTTGAGCGGACAGTTCGACATCCCAACGAGGCGGCGGGGCGAGATCATCGGATATCACCATCAGAAGATCGCCGCACGCTAGATTTGCGGCCGCATTCCAATTGCGCACCGACGTCACTGAACGCGAACTTGGGGATATGACTCGCCGGTCGACTGCTGTCGTCGATATCGCAAGGACGTCACTGGAGTCCATCGCCACCACGTACTCAACGCGACTGGGGTTCTCCGCCGAATTGATCCACCAGTCCCTGACTTCATTCGGTCCGCCCGGTCGATGGTAAGTGGCGTGTAAGAGGGAGATCGTCAGGGGTTCAGCGTGGCCCATTGCGTGCTCCGAGGTAGTGCGCTGCAACGTTACGAGCCTTCTCCACCTTGAAAGTTGAGTACAAACTCCACCTGATTCGTTCCACGGGGGATGGCCTCGCTGGTGGAAGTCGCCCGGCGTTCACGCCAGCGTCTGGGTGGGTCCACTGTGACTTGGTTCTGTCGCTCGTCTCTCGGTAGAAACTCTCCTCTGCGGAGGGATTTGCCGAGTCGCTATACCAGGGCCGATGTTGTGCCACATACGGGAATCCTGTCCGAATGGCGGGTCCGAGGGCAAACGCTTCGCTGTCCGGGCGATAAAGTGCGAATGTTGTATCGACTTTTGCTCGATAAAGACCTCGTTGCAGGCGCCGGTGCCAGAACTGGCTCTCCCATTGAACCACGCGCTCAGCCTGCTGATAGTGGGTTGGTAGGTCGTCGATTCGTAGCCCGAGTCCAGCCTTGATGTACTCGGGATAGCGGGCAAGCGCCCAGCTCAAGTAGTCGACAACGTCCGGGGGGCACGCTGGGTCTGGGACGACGTCGCTGTCCGTTACCACGTATGGTTCGGCCCCCGCGAACTCGCCCCTGACGCCGGACTCCCAGATAGAGGCGTGAGGACCCATGTTCCGCGGAAGTCTTACGACGCGGTGCGGGGTCGCCTCGTAGTACTCCAGAAGCGGCTCGTACGTCGAGGCGTTGTCAACAAGCACCAACCTCTCGTAGTGGCTGTCCTCAAGCCACGCGACCAAGTCAGCGAGCATTGTGACTTGGTTCCTGCAGATGATGAAGATGGGCGTCCGCCTTGAGGTCGCGCTCGGCTCCCCTCGTCCTCGTGAGATCTTCATGACTGCGGTGTCCTCGCAGCACGTCCGGACAGGATCTTCGCGACGTTGCGCGGCTCGGGGCACATGAGGAGCGCTTCCCATAGAAGGGTGGCTTTATCGGTCCCGTGACGGTTTGCCGCCTCCTTCGCCAGAAGGTGGGACGCGAATCTGCGCGACTTCTGAAGCGTCTCGGCGACGAAAGGATCATTCGGCCATTCCCGCGAATGCCTTTCCCACATGCGGACGACCAGACGCCCGTGTCGGGGAGAATCGTCGCTCAGTCGTTCGCCGGTGGTGCTGTAGAAAGCCAAGCCCTCGTCCACGTAGCCGAAGCGGAAACCGGCTCGGGCGGCGCGGATCCAGTAATCGCGGTCGTCAACAGTGCTGAGCTCCTCGACGAAACCGCCAAGCCGCTCGTTCACCTCGCGGCGCCAGACTGCCGTGCACGTGGGCACGAAGTTCCATCGGAGGATCGATTCCAGCACGTCACCCGAGGGTGGCGAACCGAGGTGGCGAAGTTGTCCGAGGTAGCTTGGGGAGTCCGACGTCCTCGCGTCCGAATAGACGACTCCTACGCCGTCCTCAAACAGAGGCATCTGCGCGGCGAGCTTCTGCGGCACCCAGTAGTCGTCTTGGTCCAGAAGGGCGAAGAATGACCCGGTGGCAAGTCCGAGGGCGACGTTGCGCGGTACTGCGGGGCCGCCGCTCGCGCGCTCACGTCTTGTCGTCACAACCCGCCCGTCCTCGTCGGCCAAGTTCTGAAGGATCTCCCAACTGCGATCCGTTGAACCGTCGTCGACAGCGATGACTTCGACGTGATGGTGGGTCTGGGCGAGAGCAGAACGAACTGCTCGCTCCACGGTGTTCTCACCGTTGTGGACAGCGACCAGCACTGACACGCAGGGTCTCACTCACGCCTCCAACGTCCCATTCCTCGAACCTCTCTCATTGTGCCGCATGATCGTGCGGGACCGTCACCCCTCGGCCCGTAGGATGCTCTTGTGAACATCTCCAGGAGGAGGCGGATCGCTCCGGCGCTCCGATCCCTGCCCCTCGGCGTCGCTGCTGCGGCAGCCAGGATCCGCCCAGATGCGGAGCAGAAGCCAGCATGGGAGCGATCCGTGCTGGAGGACGTCGCGGCCCGCCGCCCTTGGAACATCGTCGTTAAGGTCGCGCGCCAGGTGGCGCTCCGTCGAATCGCGTCCCTGCAGGACGGTGTGACTGTCATCGTCGTGAACTGGAACACCAAGGACGTCACTTCCGACGTGGTCCGGGCGGTTCAGGAGTTGTCTCCGCCGGAAACCCGCATTCTTGTCGTGGACAACGGGTCGACGGACGGGAGCCGTGATGTGTTCCGATCCTGGCCCGGTGTCCAGGCCTTGCTGCTGCGTTGGAACGCCGGCCACGGCGTGGCCCTTGACCTCGCGGTCTGCGCCACACGGACGAAGGTCGCCGTGACGCTCGACTCGGACGCCATCCCTCTTACGCGTAACTGGCTTGACGTCGCTGTGAACCCGGTTCGTGACGGCCGCGTGATTCTCGCGGGTCTTCGTTCTTCCCGCGATTTCGTCCATCCGGTGTACTCCGCGGTGAACACCGCTGAGTTCGTCCGACGGCGCTTGTCCTATCAGGCGTTCATCCCACCCGGGGTGGTCGGCGCCACCGCACGGTGGGGGGAAGAGGCGTGGGACACCGCCGAACTCATGACCCGGCGGCTGCCCGCTGAGCAGGTCTTCTTTGTGGACCCGACGGAGAACCTGGTGCTCGGGCTGCCGGGGATGACGACCGGTGGGGTGGTCTACCACCACGGCGGGGTGAGCAGGACTTCAAGCGGCTCGATCGACGCCGAGGCCCTGGCCGGTTGGCGGGATGCATGCGACAAGCTGGTAGCCGCTGTGCGCTCCTCGGAAGGAGGGCCGGTATGAGTCTGAGTACGGTGATCGGCGCGTCCAAGGCGCGCATCGTTCGGGTGGGCGGCTCGAGGCTTGCTGACCTGCTCAGAGCGCGTCATCCACGCGAGTACCGACTGGGAGCAACCGTCCTGACGGTCAACTGGAATTCCCTTCGCTTCCTGAAGCGGACGATCGCCGCCGTTGAGGCGATGTCGCCGGCCGGCACAGAGGTGGTGGTGATCGACAACGCATCCATGGACGGCTCCCGCGACTTCCTGTCAGGCCAGCAGGGAGTGCGCACGCTGCGCCTCCCGCTCAACGTCGGCCACGGCGTGGCGTTGGACCTCGCGGTTCCAGGTGTGGACACTGAGTACTTGGCCGTCCTCGATGTGGACGCGTTTCCGGTCGCACCGGACTGGCTGGGTCAGAGCATCGCGGCACTTGAAGGGGGGGCCCAGGTTGCTGGAGCCCACCTGCACCGCAACTTCGTTCACCCGAGCTTCCTGGTGATGCGGACACGCGTCCTCCACGAGTACGGGCTCACGTTCCGCCCGGTCGGGAGCCTCGCGCGCCTGGCCCGCACCGCTCCGCTGTTCCTCGACGTGGGCGAGGGGCTCTCCCAACGGATGATCGTCAAGTACGGGGGCGGGCGTGCGTTGCACTTCTTCGAGCCCAGCTCGACCCGCGGACCGGGACTCGCCGGCTCGGTGTTCGGGGGGATCGTTTACCACAACCTCTACGCCACGCAGGGACAAGGCAAGGGCAACGCGCTCCAGATGTTCGAGGAAGCCTTCGCCGAGCACCACCCCGCCTTGGCGAGGGAATGATGGTGTCCCCGGACGTCAGCGTGATCGTTCCCGTGCGCAACGGGGCCACCACCATCGCCGATCAACTGGAGGCATTGGACGCGAGTGCCACGCCAGCCGGGGGATTCGAGGTGGTCGTTGCCGACAATGGCTCGACGGACGGTACTGCTGACCTCGCGCACACTTTCGCCGACCGAGTTCCCCTGCGCATCATCACCGTCCAGCGTCCCGGCGCGAACGCCGCGAGAAACGCCGCAGTTCGGGCAAGCAGCGGACGGTTCCTGCTGTTCTGCGACGCCGACGACGTCGTGGATGCGCACTGGATGGAGAGGATGCGAGATGCGCTGGAGGCAGGGCATGAGCTTGTTGTCGGCCATCTCGACTATCGCAAGCTGAATGACACCAGCATGCTGAGCTGGCGAGGCGCCCAGGGCGCCGGTACCTCAGTCCACCTGGGTTTCCTCCCCGCGGGTCATCTCAGCAATCTCGCGGTCACGCGCTCGCTCTTCGACGAACTCGGGGGTTTCGACGAGTCCTTCATCGGCGGAGCCGACGATGTCGACTTCTGCTGGCGGGCTCAGTTGACCGGCAGCGCTTTGGTTTACCTCGCGGACGCGGTGGTGCACTATCGGCTCCGCCCGACGCTGCGCGCCATGGCGAAGCAAGAGGTGGGTTACGGGACAGCCGAGGCCCAGCTCTACAAGAAGTTCGTCGGCCACGGGATCAGGCGCCGGTCGATCAGTGCCTTCGGCCTGGACCTCTGGTGGCTCCTCACCCGCCTACCCCTCACGGTGCAGCCGCAGCGCCGTGGAGGATGGGTCCGGCGGGCAGCCCGACAAGGGGGCCGCTTCAAGGGCGCGCTGCGCGCGCGAACTTGGTGGTGGTGACGGTGCGTCTCCTGTTCATCTCAGGCACCACCGTGGGCGGCTCGGGCAGGAGCCAACGCGAACTGGCCAGCCAACTCGTGAACCGCGGTCACGATGTCCGTTTCCTCGTAGATGATGACCAGCCCGCGACCGTGACGCGCTGGCTCTATGGCCAATTCTCCGACGCCTCCGTCCGGCTAGCAGGCACTGCGCTTGGGCCACAAGCAACATGGCTGAGGGGTCTGCCCGGTAGCCGCACGACCCGAGCCGTGATGAGCGGGCTGGTTCACGACCTCACGCCGGTCCCACAGAACGCGCTCCCCGGCGTGCTGGCGAGCGTGCGCCCCCACGTCGTCGTCGCGAACAGCGTCGAGAGGTGGGCGTGGCGGTTGATCCACGAGGCCTGCGCTGCGGCTGGGGTGCCCACGATCCTCTACGTCCGCGAGGACGACAGCCTTCGTCACCTGGAGTCAGGGGCAGTCCCCGACGTGCTGGTCGCGAATGCTCAGTCCCTCGCCGAACGTCTCCGAGCCCAAGGCTTCGAGTGCGCCTTCGTCCCTTCAGTCGTCGATGTTTCGGTGACGCGGACGGCGTCATCGCGCCGCACGGCGCTCGCGATCAACCCCACGCCCAGCCGCGGCAGCGACATCGTCTGGCGGTTGGCCGAACTGCTGCAGGACATCCCGTTCGTGGTGCAGGAGTCCTGGCCCCTCGCTGGAGAGGAGTTGGCAGAGGTGCTCCGACACACGGAGGCACTCCCCAACGTCGAGTTCCGCCGCGCAGCGCCACCCAGTCCCCTGCTGTACGGTGACGCGCGCGTGCTTCTTGTTCCGTACCGGGTGGACAACCGACCCCGAGTCATCCTCGAGGCGCAGGCCAACGGCATCCCGGTGATCGCCGGTGCTGTCCCTGCCCTCGCCGAGGCAACCGGGGAGGGTGGAATCAGCGTTCCGCTGAACTCGATCGACGCCTGGGCAGGTGCGATCCGGTCCCTTTGGGAGGACGAGACGCGCTACCAGTCGCTGGCGGACGCCGCTTGGGCGCACGGTCATCGTGACGAGGTCGACCCGGACGCTGTCACAGAGCTCTTCGAGGAGTTGGTGAGGGCTGCGGTGTCAGCCCGAACCAACGGACTTCAGGACACGTAACGGCTCAGCGCCCGCCCGATGGGCTGCGCCTGCTCCCGATGCATCTCACTGTGTCCGCCTCCCACCCCCAGCGTCGTGATGGTGCCGCTGACGTGCCGGTCGTACCCCATCGCCTCCCCGAATTTCATGGCTCGAGATGCCGTTGAGACCACCAGCAAGTCGCCTCTGTAGGCGGGTGGTCGGTACGCACGCTGGGCCAATGACGAGGCGTGACCGACCGTGATTTCGCGCTGCTGTGGAGACGCACCGGTGGCCTTGCGCAGGGCGCGATCGCGCTCGAGGCGTCGTCCTATCCGTCCAAACAAGTTCAGGAGCCGGCGACCAAAGGCTGGGCGGTGCCCCGCTGTGTGGGTGTTGAAGTACGGGCTGTAGAGATCACCAATGCCTACCACCTTCGGCCTCCGTCCTCTGGATTCGAGTACGCAAGCCGCCTCCAACGCCACCCAGCTCCCCAGCGAGTTGCCGTAGAGAACGAGTGGGCCGTCCAGATCGGCAGCGATGATCTCCTCGACCAGGCGTGCCGCGACGGCCTCGACGGTACGGACGGGTTCCTGTCCCTGACGGTGGCCAGGGTAGTCGAAGAGGTAGATCGAGGGGCCAGCCCCGATCGCGTCGGCGATCAGGTCCAAGCCCACCGCATGGCCCAATTGGCCCGGGACCAACACCACGCTGGTCGGGCTGTCGCCTCTCTGGTAGCGCACGAGTAGTGTGCCCGAGGCATTCTCGGCCGTGAGCTGCTCGATGCGGCGCGCAAGTTCGCCCAGCGTCGGGACAGCGTGGATGTCGAGGAGGGGCAGATCCACGCTGAATTCGCTGTCGATGCTCACCACCATCTCCATGACCGCCAGCGAGTCGCCACCGAGGTCGAAGAATCGATCTGCTCCCGAGGGAGTGGTGGACAGCTTGAGGACGCCCTGCCAGATGCGTGCGAGCCGATCCTGAACCTGGCCACTCGTGTCTCCTACTTCCGCCACGGGGGGAGTTGCTGCTTGGAGCCCTCCGGTGAAGGCCTGCGCGAGAGCGCGGCGCTGAGGCTTGCCAGCGTCACTCTTCGGGATGCTCGGCACCGCAAGAATTCGACGCGGAATCTTGTACGCCGCGAGACGGGACGCCAACTCGTTGCGCAGAGCAGGCACGTCCAGGTGGGCCCCCTCTGCCAGCACCACCGAGGCGACGATGTCCTCGCCCAGCAACCGGTCGGGCACCCCGAACGCGACGGCCTCCAACACGCCGGGGTGGTCCAGGATCGCCTCTTCCACTTCGCGGGGGGAGATCTTCTCCCCAGCTCGGTTGATCTGCTCCTTCGCGCGTCCGGTGATCGTCAAGTAGCCGTCCGCGCCGAGCCGTCCCAGATCTCCCGTGCGGAACCAGCCGTCGACGAACGCTCCGTCGTTTGCGTTCGAGGGAGCGGAATAGCCTCCGAACACCGCCGGGCCCTGCACCAGGATCTCACCCTCGCCGCGATCCTGAACGGCACCCGTGTCGTCGAGGATCGCGATGGCCGTCCCGGTCGCCCTGCCGACGCTCCCGAAGCGCCGTTCGCCCGGCGGTAGCGGGTTGGCGGAGATCTGGTAGGCCTCCGTCATGCCGTACACCTCGATCATGGGGGCACCGCAGCGAGCTTCCAACTCGCGCGCGAGCTGAGGGGGCAGCGGACCGGAAGCGGACCGCAGGAAGCGAAAGCCGCTCCACGATCCCTCGGAGTCCAGCACCAGTCGGTGCACCGTCGAGGCTGCCGTGTACCAGGTGCAGCCGAACCGTTCTGCCCAGCCGAAGAAGTGCCGGGGATCCATGCCGGGCGTGCACACGATGCTCCCGCCTGCCGCGAGTGTGCTGAGAGCCGCACCCAGTAGCCCGTGGCTGTGGAAGAAGGGCATCACATTCAGGCACCGGTCCGCACTCGTCAAATCCAGCGAAGCGACGACGTTTCGCGCCGCGGCCATCAGGTTGCCATGGGTCAGAGGCACCTGTTTGGGGTGCGCGGTGGTGCCGGCCGTGTGGAGCAGTAGGGCGACCGCGTCAGGGGCAGGGTTGTCCAGCGGGTCAGGGCCCTCCGGGTGCAGGTGTTCCGATCCTGGAGCCAGAAGGGGGAGCCCCGCCAGCGCGGCTACCTGCGCCGCGGGACCCTCGTCTTCCGCCAGGACGACGACCGCGGCCGCTCCGACGTCCTCCGCGAGCCGTTCAAGTTCCTCGACGGTGTAGGAGGGATTCATGGGGGCGCACACCGCCGCACTCATGACGCCGAGGATCGTCGCGAGGAAATCCGTCCCACTGGGCATGCTCACCAGCACCACGTCCGACCGGCCGACTCCGTGCGCCCGCAAGGTCGACCCGATGATCCTCGTGCGGTCCCGCAGTTCTGCGTAGGTGAGAACAGTGTCGTGCGCTACGCCAAGGAGGGCGGGCGCCGACGGCGACTTGCTGGCCGCCGAATCGATCAGGTCAGGCACCGACACGACTCACACCTCCTTGCGGTTCTGGTTGGGGTCAACCGATCGCCCCATACGGCCCAACAGTCCGTCGAGGGCGCCTCGCACCGGCAACCACACCTCGGCGAGCGGCCGACGTACCGTGACGAGAGCGCGCACGCCGAGAAAGGCGCCCCCGGCCGCCACGAGTGGCGGCGTCCACGGTGGCCCGTATCGCCGTGCGATCACCGTTGCGTTGCGCACTCCGTAGTACCGACGCCAGGCGGCCTTCCTGCGGGAGGTGCGCACAGAAGAGGACGGGACACCGAGTCCCCCGACTGCGGCGCGATGAGCCAGCCAGCGCGCGCCGTCGGCATACAAAGTGAAGCCTCTGCTGCGCAGCCGCTGTCCGTATTCGCCCTCCTCGAAACCGAAGAACAACGAACGGTCAAAGGTACCCACCTGGCGGATGGCCGCGCACCGGTACATCGGCAAGTAGCCACCCCCGATCACGTCAACCGGAACAGCCCCGACCAGTTCGTGGTCCTCCAGTCGGCGAAAAACTCCGACGTTGCGTCGATAGCGGCCACCGAGAAGCCCCACTGCTCCGGTTCTGGGGTCGGCGAGGAGTCGCTCGTGAGCGAGATTCCACACCCCGGCGAGGACGTCATTGTCCTCGGGAGGGTTGTCGTCGTCGAGGAGCACGAGCCAGTCGTCCTTGGTCGCATGCGCGAGAACGAACTCCATCGCGTTGGCGACACCTCCGGCCGGACCGACGTTGTCTCCGGAGTCGATGTAGTGAGCCCCATATTGCCTCGCGAGATCTCGTACCTGTGCGTCCGACCCGTTGTCCACGACCAGCAGGTGGTCCACCTGCTTTGTTTGGTGCCCCAGGCAATCCAGCATCACCTTCACCGCGTCGATTCGGTTGAAAGTGACGACCGCCCCCCAGAGCTCACCTGTCCGACGCTGTCCCGCCCCGGCTGCCTTCGACACGCGTTCTCCTCATCACCGAGCGCTCGGATCAACAGTATGCAACACCCCGCTACCCTTGGATGGCGGCGACCCAAGGCAGCCCACGGACTCGCTCGTCAAGGATCAGGAGCGATCGTGGTCTAGATTCGCTTCCCGTCGCCCGCGGAAGGAGTCCTGATGGATCTCTCTGTCATCGTCTGCGCCCACAACGAGCAGCAGCATCTTCCAGCACAACTGGACGCGCTGCTGGCCCAGGAGTGGGAGGGTGCCTGGGAACTGATCGTGGTGGACAACCGATCCACGGACTCCACACCGGAAATCGTGGAGAGGTACGCGTCACGCGACTCCCGGGTTCGGCTCGTCAGCGCGGCCGCACGGGCCGACAAGTCCTACGCGCTCGGGGTCGGCTTTGAGGAGGCGCTCTCGGACCACCTGGCGGTGTGCGATGCCGACGATGTCGTCGCGGAGGGCTGGCTGGCCGCCATCGCCCGCGGACTCGAGCATCAGGAGGTGGTGACTGGGCCGCACGAGTTGGACCGACTGAACCCTTCGTGGCTGACCGCTTCACGCGGACGTTCTGCCGAGGAACCTGTCGGCTCCTACTATGGGATCTTCCCTACCATCCGCGGTGCCAACTGGGGCACCCATCGCCGCGTGTGGGAGCGCATCGGGGGGATGCGCGAGGGGTTTCGCGCCATGGAGGACACGGCCTTCTCATTGGACTGCTGGCTCGCGGGCATCGATGTCGTGGGTCTCCCGGACGCCGTCGTGCATTATCGCTACCGGGACGCCCCGCGCGCGCTCTGGCGGCAGGGCTTCGCCTATGGCGCTTTCCGCCCGCGGATCGCACGAATGCTGGTCGAGGCCGGTAGGCCACGTCCCTCCCGGCTCGCAGGATGGAAGTCCTGGGTGATGCTCTTGGTGAAGCTCCCGACACTCGTCACCACCCAGGGGCGAGCAGTGTGGGTGTGGATCGCAGGCAACAAGATCGGTCAGGTCGTCGGCTCGATACGAGAGCACATCGTCCTGCTCTGAGCGGACCCTGCCCGGCCGAGCGCTGCCGTCACTCGATGCCCGCCACCGCGAGCGCCTCCCGGTAGAAGGCACTGGTGTGCCTCAGGTTCTCCGGCGTGTCGAAGCCAGAAACGTGACCACCCTCGATCACCATGATGCGGTCGCAGAGGTCCAGAGTGGACATTCGATGGGCGATGAGCACCACCGTCACCCGTCCGTGGAGCGCTCCGAGTGTCTCCCGGATCAGCGCCTCGCTTCGCCCGTCGAGAGCCGACGTGGGTTCGTCCAGCACCAGGACCTCTGGCTCGCCCACCAGGGCTCTGGCGATGGCGATGCGCTGGCGCTGCCCCCCGGACAGTTGGCTGCCGCGTTCCCCCACAGGGGTGTCAAAGCCACGAGGCAGCCCTTGGATGTCCAGGATCACGTTGGCCTGCTCAGCCGCCCGAGTGATGGCATCTCGGCTGATGCCCTCACGGAAGAACGCGATGTTCTCCGCGACGGTCCCCCTGAACAGCAGCGGCTCCTGAGGCACGAAGGCGATCCGGCGAGCCCACCACGCACGCCTTACATCCCTGAGATCGACGCCGCTGACTTCGATCGTCCCTCGGGTGGGCCTTCGAACTCCAAGGATCAGTTGCGCCAGCGTGGATTTCCCGGCACCAGATGGCCCGATGACACCCACCATCTCACCGGTCCGGATGGTCGCCGTGACGTCCGTCAAGGCCGGCCGCTCGCGTGTGTAGGCGAAGGTGACCGATCGGAAATCGACGGGGGTGGCGCGTGACGGTATCCCGGAGCCGTCGTCAGCCGGACGTGCAAGGTAGTGATCAACCGTTTCGTCCACCCGCTCCAGGGAGGGCATAAAGGAGGCGAGGTTGCCTGAGACCGCAATCAGTTGCTGTCCGTAGCTGAGCGAACGAAGCATCAACAGCATGATGGCGCCAAATGCTGCGAGATCTCCGGTACCGAGACCCTCCAGTACCGCCACCCCGGCGACGACTGCTCCGTAGGCGAGGAAGGTATAGACCGGCGAGAGGGTCCCACTCAGAAGCTGCACACGCCGCTGGTTCTCGGTGCTGAGAGCAATCGCCTCAGCCAACCTTTCCTCGAAGCGGCTCCGGACGCCGAACACCTGCATCTCCAGACCCAGGCCACTCGACTCTGCCACCGCGGTCGCAAAGGTCATGTCGGCATCCATGGAAGCTCTTGCCTCTTTGCGGATGGCACGACGTACCGGCGTGAGGAATGCCCCGAGCAGGGCCAGGGCACCCAGCACCGCGGCGGTTGCGACAGGATCAACCGCCACGCCGGCCGCGAGAAAGGCGACGAGGCTCAGCGAGGCCGTGATCGCCTGGGTGAGCGAGCCCATGGCCCCGTTGATGCGACCCACCAGGGAAATCAGCAGCTCCTGCAGCCTTCCGGAGGATTCGCCCTGCTGAACTCCCCAGTCGGCGCGCAGGTAGGCCTCTGCCACGCGCAGGCGCTGTTCGGTGCGCACGAACGCGCTGAGCGATGCGCCAATGCGCACAGTCATGAGGCTCAGCAGGAGTCGGACGAACACGGCGGCGGCCGCGATCCAGAGCGCTGTCGTGGTGGACACGCTCTGGCCGAGGAGGGGACCGACGCTCTGGCGCTCAGCCGAGAGAGCCAGCACGGTGCTGGTGAGCAGGACGAGAAATCCCGCCTCGAGCATGGCGCCGATGAAAGAGGTGACGCCCAGCAGCACCATCCGTCCGCGGTATCGGCGTGCCAGGCCGAGGAGCACCGTCCAACCGCTGCGCCGGGCGCTTTCAGTGCCGTCAGCCACGCGCAGACACCGCCCGCATGCTCTTGTACGAGTCCAAGGAGGCCTTGGCCACGTCGCGTTGGTCGAACGTGGCGTTGGCTCGGCGCTTGACTGCATCCGCAAGATGGGCTCGCAGGGCGGGGTCGTCGAGGAGGCGTTGGACGGCGTGGGCCAGCGCTGCCGCGTCCAAGGGAGGAACCAGCAGCAGGTGGACGCCGTCCGTGCCGATCTCGCGGCAGCCACGAATGTCCGTCAGCACCAGGGGCAAGCCGCAAGCGGCGGCCTCCATCGACGCCCTGGAGAACCCCTCGCGATACGAGGCGAGCACGAAGACGTCCAACGCCGAGTAGACCGCCGGCATGTCGGTGCGCTCGTCGACGAAGCGGACGGTGTCCTGGTGCGGCACCTGAGTCGCGGTGTCCGTGTCGTCCCGCGGGCCGACCCATACGAACTTCGCCTTGCCGCGCAACCGATGGGCGACCTCGGCGAACTCGGCCAGCCCCTTCTCGCGCACGCGGCGTCCTACCGTGCCCACCAACAACTCGCCGTCGGTGACCCCCCACTCGGCGCGAACGCGTCGGCGACCCTCGGGGTCGGGTCGGAAGCGGTCGAGGTCGATGCCGTTGCCCACCACCCGCCACCGGTCGCGCTTGAGGAAACGCCTCAATGTGTGAGCGTCCTCGGCGTTCTGGAACAACTCGAAGTCGGAGAACCGAATCGCCAGCGCCTCGGCACCGTACACAAGCACGCGCTTGAGCCACCGGTCCTCGGGGCGGGCCCACAGGCCGTGCACGGTGTTCACCACGACGGGGACGCCCGCGAGCCGGCCCGCGATGCGCCCCATCACCCCCGCTTTTGGAGTGTGGGTGTGCAGGACGTCCAGCTTCAGGCTTCGGAGGGTCCGGACCAGTTCCGCGAAGGCCCGCAGGTCGCTGACCAGAGCCCAGGACCGCGTCAAGGAGGGAATCGGCACGTGGGTGACCCCCAGGGCCTCGACCCGGGCGACGTACGGGCCGGGTGCGCTGATGCCGAACACGGTGTGACCCTCGTCCACGTCCACCTGGAGTTCGGTGGCCAGCAGGAGGGCCAGCGACATGTCCACCGTGGTCACGTGGGCGAGTCGGAGGGGCCGATCGGCACCGTTTTCTACATGGGGCACCCGCCCATCGTCTCAGGCAACGGTGTTATGGCAAAGTGCGGGTCGCCCCGGAGGCCGGTAGGATCGCCCTGACCACGCACGCCACTTCGGCCACGTGGCACTGGACTCGCCATGCGAAAGGTTTGGTTGCATGCGGCACCCCGCGGTCACTCGCCCCTCCTCCCTTGGGGGTCCATCGTGAGCCTCCACGACTTCGTCAAGATCCTGCGCCAACGCTGGTGGGTGATCCTCCTGTGCACCGTGGTGGCCGCAGCGGCGATGTTCATCGTCACACCGGCCAGGGGGGAGACCACTCAGCGGATCGGCTCCTACACCGCCACCACCACCCTGCTGGTTGGCTACCGGCCCCAGCCCACGCCTGCCCGCAACGAGCCGGTGCAGCCCGTTGAGCGGGCCTCCATGGGGCGGATCCAGCTCTTCATCACGACCGGCGAAGTGCCCCGACGTGCCGCACAGAAGCTGAATTACACCGGTGACCCGGCGGTCCTTGCGGCCAGCCTCGTCGTCACCCCCGACCCGTCTTCGGAGTCCCTCACCATCGCCACCACCGCTGCCGACGGGCGGCGAGCGGCGGACGTGGCCAACACCTTCGCCCGCGAGGCCGTCGCCTACTTTGATGAGGCGCCCCCGGGCGTCGGCAGCGCGCAGCTGTCGATCCTCCAGGAAGCGACGCCCATCCCGAACCAGAGCACCGCCGGCTTCGTGATCCCGCCTGACCGCAACATCCGCACGGCACTGGCCGCCCTCGTGGGGCTGATCGTGGGTCTTGCGCTCGCCCTCCTGCTCGACCGGCTCGACTCCCGGCTCCGCACACGCACCGAGCTGGCAGAGGCGCTGCGGATCCCCGTCATCGCCGAGGTGCCCAGGCTCAGGCGGGGCGATCGTGCCGGAGGCACCATCCTCACCGTCAGCAAGCCCCTGAGCATCTATGCCGATGGCTACCGCGCCGCTCGCACCGCCCTCATGCACCTGCCGACGCAGCAGGTCGAAGGGGAGTGGTCGCCACGCCGCGCGAATGGGGCCGAGGCAGAACCGAGCGCCGGGGCGCGCGTGATCATGCTGACCTCAGGCCACGCAGGCGAGGGCAAGAGCACCAGCGTGGTGAACCTGGCCGCCAGCTTCGCCGAAACGGGTGCGCGTGTCCTGGTGCTGGATGCGGACCTGCGCTCACCGGACGTCCACGTCAAGTTCGACGTCCCGCAAGGGGCGGGCATCTCCGACTACCTGACCAATCGGGGTGCGGTCGACCTCCACGACATCATGCGCCCGACCAACGTCGACGGTGTCAGGATCGTCACGGCCGGCACGCGGCTCGACTACCCCGCGTCGCTGACCAGCCGACTGGCGCCGCTCCTCCAGGACGCCCGGCAGGCCGCCGACATCGTGCTCATTGACACCGCCCCCCTGCTGGCGGCGAGTGACGTCTTCGACATCCTCCCGTTGGCTGACGCCATCGTCCTGGTCGTTCGGGCCGGTCGTCTCACGGAGACCGCCGCCAACCGCGTGGCCGAACTGCTGGGCCGCTTCCGCGTGCCGGTCACGGGCGCCATCCTCATCGGTGGTCACGTCCGCAAGGCGGACTACGGCTCCGGGTACGGATACGGAGACGGGCCCACCCGGGGCAAGGACAAGCGGAACGCACGGTCGGCCAGCCGCCGCAGCCAGCCATTGGCGGTGCAAGACATTGCCGCAGGCCCGGTCGATCAGCACCCGGTCGCCAAGCACCCGGTCGCCCAGGACCCAGTCGCCGGGAACCCAGGTGCCGATGACCGCGCGGTTGCCGGCGACCAGGATTCTCCGCGGCGCTCCATCTCCTGATCGTGTTCGGTCGCGCGCTGGGGAACACGGCAGGAATCGTCACGATCCTGCTGTCACTCGTCGCGTTTGCACGCTTGTTCACGTGGGCGATGGACACCCAGTCGTACAACACGTGGGGTGCCCTGTTCATGGTGCCGATCGTCATCGCCCTGAACGCAGTGCTCATCGCCGCCGCGTCCAAGCGTGTCGGCGAGACCTGGTTCACCCGCATTCTCGTCTTGGGCTTCGCCCTCAAGCTCGTCGGCATCAGCGCGCGCTATGTGGTGGCCTATTTTCTGTATGGGGGTGCGGCTGACGCCCAGGCGTACAACCTTTTCGCGATCGATCACTATCTCGATTGGCGGCAGGGGAACATCTGGTGGGAGGCCTCCGGCAAGGTGGGCACGCTCAACATGGAGCTCCTCACCACCGGGCTCTACGTCATCATCGGGCCCAGCGTCATCACCGCCTTCTTCGTGTTCGGCTCCTTGGCGTTCTGGGGCGTCTACCTGATCTACAGGGCGTTCCAAGTCGCGCTGCCCCAAGCTGACAACAGGCGTTACGCGCTTCTGCTGTTCCTCTTGCCCACTGTTCTGTACTGGCCCTCGAGCATCGGCAAGGAATCTTGGCTGATGCTGTTCGTCGGGGTGACGGCTTACGGAGCGGCCCGTTACTTCAACCATGCCGTCGTGGTCGGCATCGTGCTGGTCGTCCTCGGTGCGGCGGGAACCGCGCTCATCCGCCCGCACGTGACCGTTCTGATGGTGGCCGCCCTCTTCGTCGCACAGATCGTCCGGCCCACCACCAAGCGCTCGACCAGTATCCTCACCAAGGCGGCCGGGGTTTTCGTCATGGGGGTAGCCGCTGTCATCCTCGTGACGACGTCGGCCCAGTTCCTCGGGATCGACGATCTCAGCGCCCAAGCGGTTTCCGATCGGGTAGACGAGGCTGGTGGCCAGACTGCGCAAGGCGGATCGGCGTTCACCCCCGTCCCGCTGGAGTCACCGTTCGGCGTGCCGGCCGCCATCGTCACGCTGCTGTTCCGGCCGTTTCCCTGGGAGGCGAACGGTCTCCCGATGCTCGTCCAAAGCGTCGAGGCGACGGTGCTGTTGGTCCTCACCATCGCCGCTTGGCCCCGACTGAGGGCGCTTCCCACCCTGCTGCGCCGCAACCCCTGGCTGGTGTTCGCCGTCGTCTACGCGCTGGCGTTCATCATCGCCTTCTCGGGGTTCGCGAACTTCGGGATCCTGGCCCGCCAGCGGGTGCTGATGATCCCGTTTTTCCTTGTCCTGCTCGCGCTGCCCAAGCCACTACCGAAGCTGAAGGCACGCACGCGCGACGCCACCCGGAAGGAGCTGGTCGGTGCTGGGAATCCGTGAGGGCCGCCTGCGAGGCAGTCTGAAGAAGGCGTTGGCCACGGCGTCGCCACGGGGTGCCGCGCAGGGTGCCACGTTGTTGATCTACCACCGGATCGGTGGCGGCACGACCAACGAACTAGACATGGACGTCGCCGCCTTCGAGCGCCAACTGGATGTCCTCGTCGAGCACGACGTGGTGTCGCTCGACGCGGCGCTCGACCTGCTCGAGGCCGGCGACGCCAAGCCCAGCGTGGTCTTGACCTTCGACGACGGGTTCGCCGACGTCTTCGCCCACGCCTGGCCGTTGCTGCGGGAGCGTCAGCTCCCCTTCACCGTCTACCTCGCCACGGCCTACATGGGCGACACCATGAGGTGGGAGGGCGCCACCGCGAAGGGGGCCCCCGGCCGTGGACTGTCCTGGGACCAGATCCGCCGCATGCAGGACACGGGCCTGCTGACCCTGGGCAACCACACGCACAGCCACGTCCGGCCCGAGGTGTTGACGGAGGCAGAACTGGACGCGTGCACGGCGGCCATCTACCAGCGTTGCGGGGTGAAGCCGCGGCACTTCACCTATCCGTGGGGCGTCCCCGTTCCTGCCATGGAGGACGCACTGCGCACACGTTTCCGGAGCGCTTCCACCGGCGTGGTGGGGCGAAACCTGCCCGGGCAGGACGTCCTGCGACTGAACCGCGTCCCGGTACGGCGAACCGACCCCGAGGAGTTCTTCCGCGCGAAGCTGACCGGCGACCTTCGTGCCGAGCGCGCCTACGGTTCGCTCGTCGGCGCGGCCAAGGCCGGCCTCGGCGCCGCCCGTCAGCCGTTGCGCCTGCTCAGGCGCTCGTAGACCGCCTCCTGGGCAGTCACGGCAGAACGGATGTCGTAGTCGGCAGCACGAGTGCGTGCGGCACGGGCCATGGCGGCGCGTCCGTCGTCGTCACGAGCGACTTGGACCAAGGCGTCGGCGAGGGCGACGTCGTCGCCAGGAGGGACGAGTAATCCCTCTACCCCCGAACGGACCTGGTGCGGCAACCCGCCCACTCTCGTGGCGACGACAGGCAGCCCGGCGGCGAACGCCTCCATCACCGCCACCGGGAGCCCCTCATGTGCCGAGCCCAACGTGAAGATGTCGGCTGCCGCCATCAACTCGTGTACGTCGCGGCGGAATCCCAGGAGCTGGAACCGGTCGCCCAACCCCAACTCGGCGTGGAGGGCGGCCACTTCGTCCACCAACGGACCTTGGCCCACCGCCGCGAAGCGGAGGCGCGGCTCGGCGTCCACCGCTCGTCTCGCGGCCCGCAGAAGGTTGGGGTAGTCCTTGTTCTTGCGCAGGTTCGCCACGGTCAGCGACAGGACCTCATCGTCCCGGATTCCGAGCTCGACCCGCAGGAGCGCCCGGGCGTCCGCGCTGACGGGAACGGACTCCATGTCGATGCCGTGGATCAGCACTTCGTAGCCCTTTCGCCGCGAGGGCCACATCGTGTCGCGCACCTGGTCTGACACGGCCCAGTGGTGGGCGTCCAGCGGCGTGGTGAGGCCGTTCAGCAGGCGGGTGGGCGGCCGATGGCTGCTCCACTCGTTGTGCTCGGTGACCACGACGGCCGGACGCCGTGAGCGTGGCAGCGTCCGCGCCAGCAGGCGCGCCACGGAGGCGAGCACGGGGGAGTGGGCATGCACGATGTCGGCGCCGGCCATCAGGCGGCGCAGGTCGGAGAGCCACGCGAGCCGCCCCCGACGGCCGGCGCCCAGCCGCTCCGGGGTCAGCCCCAGAGCTTCGAACTCGGGCACGAGGTGGGTCTTGTCCGGTCGGACGTAGGCCAACCGGTAGGTGAACCGGTCGCGGTCCACGACGCGGGCGGCCAGCAGGAGCAGTTGCTCCGCCCCGCCGGGGCCGAGTCCCTTGATCAACCACAGGATCCGGGGCCTGGCCTGGGTGGTGGGGGCCATGACGTCCTCCGTCCGTTCGCCGTGCCTGGGCGGGGGGGGGCAGCCCCTAGGCTGGGGGCAGCCTACCAACGCAGGGAGGACCCCATGCCCAAGCTGACGCCCGCCGACCTCGAGGTGCGCGCCGCGGTCCCGGAGGACGACGCCGTCGTCGTGCCGATGCTGCGCGAGTCGTTGAAGAAGGGTGACGACCCGCACTACGAAGCGTTCCTGCAGTGGAAGCATCGGGAGAACTCGTTCGGCCCGTCGGCTGCCTGGGTGGCCCTGCACGACGGGCGGGCCGTGGGCTACCGGACGCTGATGCGCTGGCGCTTCGTGAACGACGAGGGCAAGAAGGTCACGGCCGTCCGGGCCGTCGACACCGCGACCCATCCCGACTACCAGGGGCTGGGCATCTTCCGCACCCTCACGCTGCGCGGCGTCGCCGAACTCACGCTGGCCGGGGACGGGATCGTCTTCAACACCCCGAACGACCAGAGCCGCCCCGGCTACCTCAAGATGGGCTGGAGCGTCGTCCGGCGGCTGCCTGTGGGCGTCCTGCCGGCCCGGCCGGGTGCCCTGCCCAAGATGGCGCGCTCCAAGGTGCCGGCGAACCTGTGGTCCGAGGAGACTTCCGTGGGCTGGGGTGCCGCCGAGGCGTTCACCGACCGTGCCTTCGCCGAGGCCCTCTTGCAGCACGCGCCCATGAAGAGGTTCCGCACCGATCGGACGCCGGAGCACCTGGCCTGGCGCACGTCGTTCGGGCCGCTCCGCTACCGGGTGTTATTGGCGTCGTCGGATCCCGCCGAGGGCGGCGTGGTGTTCCGGTTGCGGCGGCGGGGCGACACCGTCGAGGCGGCGATCATCGAACAACTGGTGCCCGACTACCTCACCGGTGCCAAGCTCGTCGCTCGGGTGCTGCGGGAGACGGGCGCCGACTACGCGATCGGTTTGCGGACCGGCCCGTCGGCCGGGCTGGTGCCGCTGCCGCTGCCCGGCACGGGGCCGCTGTTGACGTCCCGACCCCTGGCCGCCACGCCGCCGCCGGCGTCCGACTGGTGCCTGACGCTGGGGGACATCGAGCTGTTCTGAGGTGCGGCACTCGCCCAGCCGAGCACCGCGGCGGCGCTGAGGGTCACGGCCGCGAACTCGTACAGGTGGTCCATCGTCGAGTGGACGCCGAGCCCGACCCACGCGCTCGCGGCGATGAGCGTGGTGGCGCGGTTGCCGCGGCTGGCCAGCAGCAGGCCCACGAGCAGGAACGCGGCGAAGATCGACACGCCGACGAAGCCGAACTCCGACCCCACCTGCAGCACTGAGGAGTGGGCTGCGGCCAGGTCGGGGTCCTGGGAGAGTTGGTTCGTCTCCCGGAACGAGCCGGCGCCACCGCCGGTCAGCCGGTGTCGGGACCACAGCCCCAACGCCTCACTCCACAGCTGCTTGCGCACCCGGCTGAGCGCCGCGACCACGGCGTCCGGCCACGTGGACTGCCGGGCCAACGTCACCTGCGCGTACGCCGCCGCCGCCATGGCTGCCCCGCCGGCCGTGATGGTCAGCCAGCGCCACGGGCCGCCGCGGAGCGCCACCGCGACCAGGCACAGCAGCAGGACCGGGACAGCCACCAAGGTGGCGGCCCGGGACGCGTTGACGGCCACCACCAGGAGGGAAGTCATCAGCGCTGCCGGCGCCAGCCAGGCTTCGCGCCGACGCAGCGGGTCCGCCCACCGAGCCGGGGTGGCGTCGGGCCGCCCGGGGGGCGGTTCGGGAGTGAGGTCGAGGCGTCGGGCGCGGTGCCGCCGGCCCTGCCACGCCAAGCAGCTGAGCGCCACCAGTTGGACGCCCACCGCCGCGTTGGCGTTGGGGTAGCGCGTGGGGAGCTTGCCCGGGGTGGGCGTGGCGAGCCAGCCGATGGCGAAGAACAGGGCGACCCCGACGATGATCCCCGGCACCAACCACCGTGACGCGTGGGTGGCCGTCCACCGTCCGAGGGCCACGCCGGCCACTGCCACGAGGGCGGGCACTGTGTAAAAGAGGGCGGGGGCGGCCGGGCGGCCGGCCAGCACGGTCGCAGCGATGACCCAAGCGCACCAGAGAAGCACGACGCCGAGGGCGACTGAATCCAGCAGGCCCAGTCCGCGAACCCGGCGAAGCATGGTCAGCTCTGGTACTCGGGCAGCGTCCGGAACCACTCGACGGTGGCCCGGACTCCGTCGGCGAGGGGCACGGGCTCGACGTTGGGGAACAAGGCGCGAAGGCGGCTGTTGTCGGCCTGGGAGTCGCGCACGTCACCGGCGCGGGGTTCGGTGTGGTTGACCTGCGGTTCCGTGCCGAGGGCCTCGCCGATCAGCCCGATCAGCGCGTTGAGGGAGGTCCGCGACCCGAAGGCCAGGTTCACCGGATCGAGGTCGTGCACGCCGCCGACCGCGGCGTCCGCCAGCACCCGCGCCACGGTGCCCACGAAGGTGAAGTCGCGGGTCTGCTCGCCGTCGCCGTGCACGGTGAGCGGCACGCCCCGCAGGGCGGCATCGATGAAGGCCGGGATGACCGCGGCGTACGCGTGACCGGCGGGTTGGAGGGGCCCGTAGACGTTGAAGAACCGGAAGGCAAGGGTGGGGAGGCCGTAGGTGTGACCGAAGGACAGGGCGTACGCCTCCGTCGCCTGCTTGCTGACGGCGTAGGGGGAGATCGGCGCGGTCCGCATCGTCTCCCGCTTGGGCAGCTCCCGGTTCGCGCCGTACACGGACGACGAACTCGCGACCACGACCGGGATGTTGCCGGCCCTGCGCGCCGCCTGCAGCACCTCGAGCGTTCCGGTCGCGTTGGCGTGGTGGGAGGCGACCGGGTCGAGCACCGAACGCGGCACGGACGGCAGGGCGCCCAGGTGGACGACGGCGCGCGCATCGGCGAACGCGGAGTCGAGGGCGTCGGCGTCCAGAATGGTCGACACCACCAGATCGGCGTCGACGCCGTCGAGGTTGGCCCGGTTGCCGGTGGACAGGTTGTCGAAGGCCACCACCTGGCCCACCTCGGGACGGGTCAGGAGCTCGCGTGCGAGGTTGGATCCGATGAATCCGGCGCCGCCGGTGACCACGATCTTCACGCCTCGGAAACTACCATGCGATCGCGTAGGCTCTCGTGGGTGGGTTCCCTCGAGCAGATGCCGTTGTTGGCCGGCGTTCCGCTGGCCGCTGCGGCTCTGCAGGTGATCGCGGACGACGCGGCTGTCGACCTGCTCCACATCAAGGGTGCCGCGGTGGATGCCGCCCTCCTGCCGCGCCGGGTGGTCACCGACCCCGACACGGGGGAGACCACGACGCAGCCCGTGCCGCGCGCCAGCGTGGACGCCGACGTCCTCGTCCGACCCAGCCACGTGAAGCGATTCTTCGCCGCGATGACCGCGCACCGCTGGACGATGGTGTACCGGTTCGAGGACGGGTCCGCCTTCGAGCACGCCTCGACGTGGATCCGCCCGGGGGTGTGCCACGCCGACATCCACCGGACGTTTCCCGGCATCAGCCTGCCGAGGGAGGAGGCCTTCGACGTGCTCTGGGCCGACCGTCACTCATTCGAGTTGGCCGGTCAGCCCTGCGCTGTTCCGAGCTTGGCGGCCCAGAGGCTGGTGCTGATCCTCCACGCGGTCCGCGGTGGGGAACTGGGACACCGGGACATCGAGCTGGCGTGGGGTGCGGCCTCGGCCGCCGAGCGTGCCGAGGTGGACGCGCTGGCGTCCCGACTGCACGCCGACGTCGCGCTGGCCGCGGGCACGGGACGCCTCGAGCAACACCGCGGGGACCGCGCCCACCCGCTGTGGAGTGCGCTCGCCAGCGGTGAGACGTCACGGACGGTCCTCTGGTGGGCGAGGGTCCGGGCGCAGTCCAGCCCGTGGCACGCCCTGCGCACCGCCGTCCACCTGGTCGCCCCCAAGCCGGACCGCTTGGAGCGGGAACTGGGGCACAAGCCCGGTCCCCTCGCGATGATCCGTGCCTGGGCGCACCAGTTCCGCCTCGTGGCGTCCGAGCTGGGACGCCTCGCGGCACGCCTGGGGCGTGGGCGGGGGGCGCTGTGACCTACTTCATCCCGGACCGTCTCGGACACGTCGTGCTGCCCCCGGAGGGGGATCGCCCCGTGTCGGTCTACCTGATGCAGCTTCCCGATGGGGACGCGCTGGCCCTCCACGACACCGCGGCCCTCATCTGGAGCATCGCCGCGGACGGCGAGGATGACGTCCCGGCGGTTCTGGCGGAGTTGCTGGACGTCCCCGTCCAGACGGTCGCGGACGACGCCCGCGCCTACCTCGACTCCCTGGTGGCCCAAGGCCTGCTCGGCTGGACGCCATGACCGAGCCGCCGTCGGGTCAGCGCAGCCTGGGCATCCTCGCGCCGTTGAGGGTCCTGTTCGTCTGCACCGCCAACATCTCCCGCTCACCGTACGCGGAGCGCCGGACGCACCAGGCCGTCGGTGCGGCGCTGGACGTGTCCAGCGCGGGGGTTCCGGGCTATCCCGGACGCGGCATGGACGAGGCGATGGAACGCCTGCTCGTCGAGCGCGGAGGAGATGCGTCCGGTCACGTCAGCCGCGCAGTGGACGACGACCTCGTCGCGGACGCCGACCTGGTGGTCGTCTTCGAGTTCGCCCACTACATGCGGCTCCTGCAGATCGATCAGGACAACCGCGCGAAGGTGGTCAGCCTCCGCCAGGTCGCGGCAGCGGCGGAGCGCCTGCACCCCTCCTTCGGCGACTGGTCGAGCCTGGACGGCCCCGAGATCGTGTCGTCTGTGGTCGGGGCGGTCGGGTCCAATTCGATGAGCTTCGACGTCGAGGACCCGTACCGGCGTGGACCGGTGGTCGCACGGCAGTGCGCCGACGAGATCGACGCCTGCCTCGCGGTGGTCCTGCCGCGGCTAACGGGTCAACCGCTGGGCGAACCGTTGGTCGTGTCGGCTGAGGAACCCGGCGCGCGAGGGCTGCTGGGGTGGTTCAGGCGGCCCTGAGGATCAGGAGTCCCCGCTGCGGCGCAGCACCTCGGAGAGGCGCTCGGCGGCAGCCATCACGGCCGGGGCGTGCATGCGGCCGGGCTGGCGGGTCAGGCGCTCGATGGGGCCGGACACGCTGACGGCCGCGATCACCTTTCCATTGGGGGAACGCACCGGTGCCGACACGGAGGCAACGCCGGCCTCGCGCTCAGCGACGGATTGCGCCCAGCCACGACGGCGCACGGTGGAAAGGGCCACGGCGGAGAAGGTTGCGTTGGTGAGCCCACGCTGGATGCGCTCGGGATCCTCCCAGGCCAGGAGCACCTGGGCGGCCGACCCCGCGTTCATGGTGAGCTGGGTGCCGACCGGTACGGTGTCCCGAAGGCCGGACGGGCGCTCGGCGGTGGCGGCGCAGATGCGGAAGTCGCCCTGGCGGCGGAACAATTGGGCTGACTCGCCGGTGATGTCACGCAGGCGGGCCAGCACGGGGCCGGCGGTGGCGAGCAGTCGATCCTCGCCGGCGGCCGAGGCCAGTTCGGTGAGGCGCGGACCGAGGACGAAACGCCCTTGCAGGTCACGGCTGACCAGACGGTGGTGCTCGAGGGCCACCGCGAGGCGATGGGCGGTCGGGCGGGCCAGTCCGGTCGAGGTCACCAGGCCCGCGAGGGTCGTGGGACCCTGCTCAAGCGCTGTGAGTACCTGGGCGGCCTTGTCGAGGACCCCCACACCAGAAGAACTGTCCATACTCTGATATTGCCGTCTCAAGTTTTGATATGCAAGTTGTAGGCTGATACCAACGGCCTTGAGGCCGGCTCACCCCACCGGCGAGGTGGGTCGCAGCCACCGGAAGCAGAAGGGAAACCAATGGGCAAGACCCTGAGTGACAAGGTCTGGGAGGACCACGTCGTCCGACGCGCCGCGGGCGAGCCGGACCTGCTGTACATCGACCTGCACCTCGTGCACGAGGTGACCAGCCCCCAAGCCTTCGATGGCCTGCGCCTCGCGGGCCGTCCCGTCCGGCGTCCGGACCTGACCCTCGCGACCGAGGACCACAACACCCCGACCGAGAACATCACCCTGCCGATCGCCGACCCCGTGTCGCGCCTGCAGGTCGACACGCTGCGCAGGAACGCCCAGGAGTTCGGCATCCGGCTGCACTCCCTCGGCGACAAGGACCAGGGCGTCGTCCACATCATCGGCCCGCAGCTGGGCGTCACCCAGCCGGGGATGACGATCGTCTGCGGCGACTCCCACACCTCGACCCACGGCGCGTTCGGAGCCCTGGCGTTCGGCATCGGCACGTCCGAGGTCGAGCACGTCTTGGCCACCCAGACCCTGAACCAGGCCCCCGCCAAGCGCATGGCCGTCACCATCGACGGCGAGCTCGCCGCGGGCGTCACCCCCAAGGACGTCGTCCTCGCGCTCATCGCCAAGGTCGGCACCGGCGGCGGCCAGGGCTACATCGTCGAGTACCGCGGCTCCACCATCGAGAACATGTCGATGGAGGGCCGCATGACGATCTGCAACATGTCGATCGAGTGGGGCGCCAAGGCCGGCATGATCGCGCCGGACGAGACCACGTTCGCCTACCTCAAGGGCCGTCCGCACGCCCCCGAGGGCGCCGACTGGGACGCCGCGGTCGAGTACTGGAAGACGCTGCGCTCCGACGACGACGCCGTCTTCGACGCCGAGGTGAGGATCGACGCCACCCAGCTCACCCCGTTCGTCACCTGGGGCACCAACCCCGGTCAGGGCATCGGCCTCGGTGAGGCGATCCCGTCGCCGGAGGACTTCAGCGACCCCGTCGACCGTGCCGCCGCCGAGCGCGCCCTGGAGTACATGGGCCTGACTGCCGGCACCAGGATGAAGGACGTCAAGGTCGACACCGTCTTCCTGGGCTCCTGCACCAACGGCCGCATCGAGGACCTGCGCCTCGCGGCGTCCGTGCTGGAGGGCCGCAAGGTCGCCGACGGCGTCCGCATGATGGTGGTGCCGGGCTCGGCCCGCGTCCGCCTGCAGGCCATGGAGGAGGGGCTGGACGCCATCTTCACGGCTGCCGGCGCCGAGTGGCGCGAGGCGGGCTGCTCGATGTGCCTGGGCATGAACCCGGACCAGCTGAAGCCGGGGGAGCGTTCCGCGTCGACCTCGAACCGCAACTTCGAGGGACGCCAGGGCAAGGGTGGGCGTACCCACCTCGTGTCCCCGGCGGTCGCCGCAGCCACGGCCGTCCGTGGCACCCTCTCGTCCCCCGCCGATCTCTGAGCAGGAGTAGCTGACATGGAGAAGTTCACCTCGCACACCGGCATCGGCGTCCCGCTGCGCCGCTCGAACGTCGACACCGACCAGATCATCCCGGCCGTCTACCTCAAGCGCGTGACCCGCTCGGGCTTCGAGGACGGCCTGTTCGCCGCCTGGCGCAACGACCCCGAGTTCGTGCTCAACCAGGACGCCTACAAGGTGGGCTCGGTCCTCGTGGCCGGCCCCGACTTCGGCACCGGTTCCTCGCGTGAGCACGCCGTCTGGGCGCTGCAGAACTACGGCTTCAAGGTCGTCATCGGCTCGCGGTTCGGCGACATCTTCCGGGGCAACTCGGGCAAGTCCGGCCTGCTGGTGGCACTCGTCGAGCAGGACGTCGTCGAGGCGCTCTGGGACCACCTCGATGCCAACCCGGGCGCCGAGATCACGGTCGACCTGGAGGGCAAGTCCATCAAGGCCGGCGATGCCGTGTACTCGTTCACCATCGACGACTACACCCGCCACCGCCTGCTGAACGGGCTGGACGACATCGGCATCACCCTGCAGAAGGACGCCGACATCACGGCCTACGAGGCCACGCGTCCGTCGTGGAAGGTCAAGACGATCCCGGCGAAGGTCGCCAACTGACCCTGGGTTGCTGTCGGCCCTGAAGGCTGGCGCTCCTCACACCGGATCCCCCGAGCGACGCCCCTTGCTGGCGGCGTTCCTCGGGGGATCCGGCGTCTGCGTGAAGGGCGAGGGGCCGTGCCGCCGGACGTGGCAGGCGGTGCCTAGTGTCTGGGGCGTGACGGCTCCCATCCTGCGCACGACGGCCCAGCTCGCGACCGAGGGCTGGACCGACCATCGCATCGCCCGGGCAGTCGCGTCGGGGGAACTGGTCCGGGTGGCGCGCAGCGTGTTCCGCTGGGCGGGCGACCTGTCTCCCCGCGACGCGCACACCGCGCTGGTGCGGGCGATCATGTCACGGCAGGGTGCGAGCGTGGTGGCCTCGCACGCGTCGGCGGCCGTGATCCACGGATTGACGGTCCAAGCGGACGTGCCCGACTCGGTTCACCTGACTGTTGCGCCGCCCGCGAAGGTGCGCAAGCGTTCGGGCTACCACATGCACGTGGCGAAGCCGTCCGCGGAGGACGTGGTCGAACTCGACGGCCTCCGCATCACATCGTTGGCCCGGACCGCCGCCGACCTCGCGCGCAGCACCGAGTTCACCTGGGCCGTTGTGGCCGCCGACCAGGCCTTGAGTCGTGGTGTCAGCACCGACGAGTTGCTGGCCATCGCGGACGCGGACCCCCGTCTGGCCGGCGTTCCCGCCCTGCGGAGTGTGGCCACCTTCGCGGATGGGGCATCCGGCTCGGTGGCGGAGTCGGTGAGCCGAGTGACCATGGCACGTGCGGGGCTGCCCAAACCGGTGCTGCAGTTCCAGGTGACGGGCCCCGAGGGGTGGGTCGCCTGTTCGGACTTCGGGTGGCCCGAGCACGGTCTGGTCGGGGAGATGGACGGCGAGGCCAAGTACCAGGACCGGTTCGAAACGCTCAAGCAATCACCGGCCAAGGTGTTCGGCGCCGAACGGGAACGCGACGACCAGGTCCGGCGTGCCGGCTGGTGGCCGTGTCATTGGGGTTGGATGGTCGCGCGGGACGTCCGCGCGCTGGGGACGAAGCTCCGGGAGGAGTTCGACCACGCAGAGAGGTTCCGGCGGCGGCGTTCCGCGTGACCTGAGGGGCGGGTGCACTGAGTCGGCGGGTGCACTGAGTCGGCGGGTGCGCTGAGTTGGCGGGTGTGCTGGGTCGGCGGGTGGGCTGGGTCTGCCCGCGGGCGTCACCCTGAAGAGGACCCTCATGGCCTCGGCGTCTCGCGCGCACGCCGGGTGACCTGAAGAACACCGCCTGCTAGCGGCGTAGCACGGGGAAAGCGGCGTCCAGTCAGCGGGGAGGCGGCGTAAGACCGGGGAGGCGGCGTAAGAACGGGGAGGCGGCGCAAGACGGGGAAACCGGCGTCCGGCCCAGGGGGAAGAAACGCGAGCCAGCTACGGCAGGAACGCCCGCACCACGACGGCGTCCACGATCTCGACGGCCAGCCGCTGGCCCACCCGTAGCTCGCGCACGGAGGGGTCGACTGACGTGGCGGGCACCAGGATGCGGCGACCGGCGTCGTCGACGCAGTCCCAGCCGTCGCCGGCTCGGCGCGCGACGGTCACCTTCGAGTGCATGGGCCAAAGCCTAGTGCGGGTCCCGTCGACCGCCGGTGACAGCGGGTGACCACAGCTGACCTTCGTCCCATCGACACCTCCGCGACCCGCGCCTACGCTGGGGCATGCCCTCTGATGAGTTGCTCGATTGGATGTTGGACACCGATCCGGCTCTGCGCTGGCAGGTCGAGCGCGATCTTGCCGACGCCCCCGAACAGGTCTGGCAGGCGACCCGTGCCAAGGTCGCCCGCGAGGGAATGGGTGCCCGCCTCCTCGCCCTGCAGGACGAGGACGGCCAGTGGGCCGGGGGAGCGTACTTCCCGACGCGGGCCGACCCACGGGCCCTCAACCGACCCGACGATGACGACGGCCAGCCCTACACCGCGACGACGTGGTCCCTCAACGCCCTGCGCGAGTGGGGCGTGCCGGCGTCCGAACTGGGCGACACCGCTGAGAAGCTCGCCGCCAACAGCCGCTGGGAGTACGACGACCTGCCCTACTGGGGTGGCGAGGTCGACTGCTGCATCAACGCCTTCACGCTCGCCAACGGGACCTGGCTGGGGGCCGACGTGCATGGCTTGGTCGACTGGTTCCTCGACCACGAGATGGCCGAGGGCGGTTGGAACTGCGAGTGGGTCGACGGCTCGGCGCGTGCCTCGTTCCACTCCACCCTCAACGCCATGCGGGGGATCCTCTTCCACGAGCGGGCCGTCGGCGGCCACGAGGCCCTCCGCGCGGCGCGGCAGCGCGGGCAGGAGTACCTCCTGCAACGGAGGCTGCGCTACCGGTTGACGACCGGGGAGCCCGTCGGGCCCTGGGTCGACGACCTCGCCCATCCCTTCAGGTGGGTGTACACGTCGCTCCGGGTGCTCGACCACCTTCGCGAGGCATCCCTGCACGACGGGCTGCCGCCCGACCCCCGCGCCGCCGAGGCAATCGAACTCCTCCGCGCCGCCCGTGACGAGGACGGCCGCTGGCGCCAAGGCACCCGGTACAAGGGCCAGGTCTGGTTCGACACCGATGTGCCGGTGGGGGAACCCTCGCCGTGGCTGACCTTCCACGCACTGCGCGTCCTGAAGTGGTGGGACGCCGCCGTGGGCTGAGTGCCCGAGCGATCGTCGTCGTGGCCTCGGGTGCGCGTGCCGCCGGTAGTGTGATCCCCGCACCAGCCACGTTCGAAAGAGGGAACCCAGCATGGCCGACCGCATCCGCGTCGCGATCATCTTCGGCGGAGTCAGCTCCGAGCACGACGTGAGTTGCCTGACCGCCGGGGGTGTCACCCGCGCGATCGACACCGAGCGGTTCGAGGTGATCGGCGTCGGCATCACGCCCAGCGGTCGCTGGGTCCAGGTGGCCACGGAGGACATGGCCGCGATGGAGGTCGTCGACGGCAGGCTGCCCCGCCTGGACGAGGACCGCCCCGAAGCCCTGCTGATGCGCCGCGACGGCGGAGGCCGCATCGCCACGCTCGACGGTGACCGGCTGGTCGACGCCCGTGACTTCGACGTGGCCTTCACCCTGCTGCACGGCCCCTTCGGCGAGGACGGCACGATCCAGGGCATGTTCGAGATGCTGGGCATCCGGTACGTGGGCTCGGGGGTCGCGGCGTCGGCCAACGGCATGGACAAGGACCTCATGAAGACCGCGCTCGCCGGCGCGGGCCTGCCCATCGCCCCCTGGGTGACGATCCACCGTCGCCAGTGGCAGGGCGAACGCGATCACTTCCTGGCCAAGGTCGAGGCCGACCTGACGTTCCCCGTGTTCGTCAAGCCCGCTCGCGGCGGTTCCAGCCTGGGCATCAGCAAGGCGAACACGCTCGACGACCTCATCCCCTGCGTCGAGGAGGCCTTCGCCTACGATCCCAAGATCATCGTCGAGCAGGGGGTCATGGGCGCCCGCGAGGTCGAGGTGGCCGTGCTCGACAGCCTGGACGGCCCCCCGCGCGTCTCGCTGGCGGGTGAGATCCGCATGCACGACCCCGACAGCTTCTACGACTTCGAGGCCAAGTACACCCCGGGTGACCTCGTGAGCCTCGACGTCCCGGCCGCCATTGAGGGCCCGCTCTTGGCACGCCTCCAGCGCATCGGCGCCCGCACCTTCCGTGCGATGGGCGCCGAGGGCTTGGCCCGCGTCGACATGTTCGTCACCGCCGACGAGGAGATCTTCGTCAACGAGCTCAACACGATGCCCGGCTTCACCTACATCTCGATGTACCCGCAGCTGTTCGAGGCCTCGGGCGTGAGCTACGCCGACCTCATCGCCGAGCTGGTCCGGCTCGCACTGGAGCGCCCCACGGGGCTGCGCTGATGGCCGGTCGCACCATCGCCGACGAGGGCGAGTTCGGCCTGATCTCCGAGATCACGTCCGGGCTCACCATGCCGGACGCCGTGGCCGTCGGCCCCGGCGACGATTGCGCCGTCTTCGCGCCCAAGGGCCAGGTCGTCGTCTCCACGGACGCGATGTACGAGGAGGTCCACTTCAAGAAGGCGTGGTCGGGGCCGCACGACGTGGGACGGAAGGCCATCGCGTCCGCGTTCGCTGACGTCGAGGCCATGGGGGCCACCCCGCTGGGCGCGGTCGTGGCGTTCTCGGCGCCGCCGGAGACCCCGACCGTGTGGGCTCTTGAATTCAGCCGAGGCGTCCGCGAGGAGTGTGAGCGCGCCGGCGCCGCACTGATGGGCGGCGACACCACCCGGGGCCCGGCCATCGGGATCGTCGTCACCGTCTTCGGCGACCTCGATGGGCGCGCGCCCCTGCTCCGCTCCGGTGCCCGACCCGGCGACGTCGTCGCCTACACGGGTCGCCTCGGGATGGCGGCCGCCGGGCTGGCCGTCCTCACGCGTGGCTTCCGGTCGCCCGGGGCCGTCGTGCGCGCCCACCGCGTCCCGGAGGTGCCGTACGGCCAGGGCCGCGTCGCGGCCGAGGCCGGGGCGTCCGCCCTGATCGACTGCTCCGACGGGCTGCTGGCGGATCTGGGCCACGTCGCCGAGGCGTCCGGGGTGGCCATCGACCTCAGCTCGTCCGCGCTGGACGTGGACGAGGCCCAGAAGACCGTCGCCGCGGCGATCGGTGGGGGAGACGCCCTCCACTACATCCTGACCGGCGGCGACGACCACGCCCTGCTGGGCACGTTCGCCGAGGCAGATGTTCCCGAGGGGTGGACCCTCATCGGACGGGTCCTGCCGCTGGATGCTTTTCCGGGTGGAGAAACCCCGAGGATCCTGGGGGATCTGCCACCCGGACATGCGGCGCGGGTCACGGTCGACGGGACCCTCTGGTCACGCGACGCCGGGGGCTGGCGCCACTTCTGAGGCGGCACGCGGGTCGAAGAGGCGGCGGCTCCTCAGGATCGCCAGCCAGAGCGCGACGGCGAGCGCGACGAGCACGGCCTCGACGGCCACAGGGTGGACGCCCGCACCCACCAGGCTGACGGCGACGAGGTTGAACGTGCCGTGCAGGACGACGGCGGACGCCCAGCCGAGCAGCTTGCGGCCGTGCACGATGCCCGCCAGCACCAGCAGGCTGCACGCGATGTGGAGGGTGATCGCGGCCAGGCGTTCGACACCGCCGAGCAGGAACAGCCACGGGCTCGTGTCGACCAGGGCGCTGCGCAGTTGCTCGGCGGTCTCGGCGGGCAGCGTCCGGGCGATGGCGTCCCATCCGCCGGCGTTGATGATGGAACTGAGCACGAGGTTGTTCACGTTCGCCCCGGCGACCAGCAGGATGGCCTCGATGCCGCCGTGGCCCAGGCCGAAGGAGACGCCGTCGATCCAGCGGTGGAACGCCTTCATGAGCCACAGCATGAGCAGCAGGCGTGCGGTCTCCTCGAACAGACCGGCGCTGTAACTCGCGACCGGCCCCGACAGGAGGATCGACGGCCACGGCTCCGGCAGTTGTGGCACGACCAGGGTCATGAGCGGCACACGCGTCAGCACTTGCGAGACGACGAAAGCGAGCGCGCCGATGCCGAACGACCTCCAGACCCCGGGCCAGCGCCGGTGCCCCTCGGGTGAGCGTCGCGTCCAGATCCACAGCATGGCGCCCATCGGGGCGGCCACGCAGACCAGGGCGGTGACGGCCATGAACGCCATGGACATGAACGGGACCACGGTGCCTCCTTCGTCGACTTGCCCCACATGCTAGCAGGCGCGACAAGGTAGTGGGTCAGGCCGGGGAGCCGGTCGTGTCCAGGTCGTGGAGCAACCGGGCCAGGGACGTCGTGATCGGTTGACCGGTCGCGAGCTCGATGAACAGCCACTGGCCGGCCGGGTTGATCTCGAGGAACACGTAGTCGCCGTCCGGTGCCCGCCGCAGGTCGATCGCGCCGTACAGCAGGCCGAAGTGCGCCATGAGGGCGTGCAGACGGCCCACGACCTCGTCGGGGAGGAGGTGCGGCAGGATCGGCGCGTTGGCGGTGTCCATCCGGAAGTCGTACGCGTAGGACGACTCGTGCGATCGGATCTCCGCGGCGTGCACGTCCTGCCCCACGACGGTCACACGGATGTCGATCCCGCCGGGGATCAGTTCCTGGAAGATCACCGGCGCCAGTCGGACGTGGTCGAGCAGGTCGAGGTCGGACGGCTCCACCAGCCGGGTCTCCGCCCACGCCTCCTCGAGGCCGCCGAACGGCTTGAAGATCGCACCGTCGGCCTCGCCGGCGAGGAAGGCCCGCGCCTCGGCGGGATCGGTCGTGACGCACGTGCGCGGGACCCGCAGCCCCAACTGCGAAGCGACCTTGAGCTGCCACAGCTTCCGGGACGCCGCGAGGTCGCGATCCGGATCGTTGACCCAGGTGGCGTCCGTGCACGACCACAGTCCCCGGACGGCGGCGTCCACCTCGCCGTAGGCGAACCGCCGGTCGGTCGGTGTCCCGAGTTCGGCGTGCAGTTCGTGGGGGAGCGGCCGGCGCCACCACATCGCGCGGAGGGAGGTGAGGTCCACCTGCTTCCCGGTGGTGCCCTCCTCGACCCAGGAGGCGGCCCACGGCACCGCGGGGGAGTGGTGGCTGGTGATGCGGGCGCGGGTGGGGACCGCCGCCGTGTCCAGGAACACGGCGGCGGACCCGAGATCGGCGAGGCGCGCGGCCACACCCTGGGCGTGGACGTCAGCCTCGCTGGCGATGATGCCGATCACGTCAAGCTTGCGGCCCGAAGGTCTCGGCGTAGCGGGCGTAGAACTCCGTGTACTCCTGCTTCAGCGCCTCCAGTTGCTCCTCGGCCGCGAGCAGGGCGGCCTCGTACTGCTCGAGCATCGCCTCGTACTCCTCTCGGCCGCCCTGCGCTCCGGCCGCCTCCGGTCCGAAGCGGTGGCCGCCCTGCAGCACGAACGGACGCAGGCCGCCGCCGATCACCGGGTCGCGCACGACCGCGGGGTTCACCACGGGATCGAGCCAGCCCGGGTCGATGTGCTCCTGGAGCGAGTCGGCGACGCCGCCGGTGCCGATCGGCGGCCGGTCCCCGAGCGGGGTGGTGGCGTTGTCGCGGAGGGGGTTGGTGATGATGGAATCCCAGAGCCGGTTGGTGTCCGACCAGGCCACCGTGGCCAGGTCGTCGCGCGGGGACGTCCGGATCTGGTCGGCGACCACGCCGGTGTCGCGGAAGGCGAGCGTTCCCACGAGGTCGTCCTGGGGCGAGGTGGCGATCCGGTCGGGGATCACGGCGGTGGCGGTGTTGAGGTTCTGCAGGGTCGGCGAGACGTTGCGGATCGTCATGATCGGCACGCCGAAGTTCGACCCCGTCCCCTGCGGGTTGCAGCCGCCATTGGTGTGGACGCCGACGATGGACCCGGCCGGTCCGAGGATGCCCGAGCCGGAGTTGCCGCCGAGGGTGTCGATGTCGTTGTAGAGGAGCCGTCCGGGGACGAGCCCGGTCGCCGGGCCCGCCTCGATGCGCTTGGGGCGTCCGGCCGGGTGGCCGATGATCGCGATCATGGCGTTGAGCGCGACGTCGGCCGTGGCCACCTGCGTGAACCCGTAGGTGTTGCCGGGCGACCCGCCGATGCGGCAGATCGCCATGTCCACCCCGCCGAGGCGGTACTCGATGAGCTGGGTGATCGGGAAGCTGGCCTCGGTGCGGAGCGTGCCCGAGGCGTCCACCTGGTAGTTGAAGTTCAGGTGCATGCGGGTGGCGATCTCCTGCGGGGAGATGGTCGTCGACGTGCCGTTCACCATCGGGCGCGTCCAGCCGTTGCCGGTCTGGTCGAACAGGTGCCCGCAGGTGAGGAACAGGTCGGGGCTGATCATCGTCCCCGAGCCCCAGCGCGCGCCGTTGACGTTGCCGGGGTTGGTGTAGTGCGTGGCCAGGTCGTCGTTCCACTGCACCTGGGCGACCGCCGACTGGTGTGCGTCCACGAAGGCGCGGGTCACGCCCAGGGTCCCGTCGTACTGCTCGACGGGTTGGCTGTCGTCGGCGAGACCACAGATGGTCTCGAGCAGGAACGAGTACTCGTCGCCCTCCGCCTCCAGTCCGATCAACTCGGGCAGGAACTCGGGTGGCGCGGGGAACATCGCGTCGAAGACGCGGGGGTCCAGACGGTCCTGGGCGGGGGTTCCCTCGTCGGACCCGGACTTGGTGGCGCGGCTCTTGCTCTCAGGCATGGTTGCCTCCTTCGGTCGGCATTGCCGGGGGGTGGTCAGGTCACGATGTCGTCGAGGGTGTGCAGGGGGATCACGGTGCGGCCGTCCACCTCGAGGCTGCCGGGTGCGCCGCCCGCCGCGAGGTGGTCGTTGTCCCGCAGGACACCGAACGTGAGGCCCGTCTGCTTCTCGACGTTCTCGATGGTCGTCTGGACGGCTGCCACGTCGAGGAACGCCTCGTCGAAGCCGCCCAACGCCGTGATGTCGGCCTGCCCCAGGATGAAGGCGGTGGCCGACAACGTCCCGTCCTCCCGCACGAGAGCGCAGACCTTCCAGAACCCCAGGGGGATCCGGACGGGGGCGTCCATGAACTCGTTGCGGTACAGCGGGTCTGTGTCGCGGAACAGCGGCCCGGTCATCACGCTGATGCGTCGCGACTCCTTGGCGGCCTTCCGTTCGAGCAGGAACTGCTCGATGCCCTGCCAGCGTTCGGTGCGCTGGTTGAATCCGTCCAGCTGCAGGCAGGCGTTGGTGAAGTGGAATGTGTCGGCGGCTGCGTCCCGGGCGGCCCCGGGTGTACCCCAGGCGACGTCGGCGTACCGGGTGAGGTGGCCGCGGTCGGTGCGGGCGGCCGCGTAGAGGGTCTCACCGAGTTGCACCTTGGGCGCCTTCGGGTCGTCGATCCGCGGGTCGATGAACCACGCGTCCCTGCGCTTGGGGAGCTTGGGTCGCTCGCGGCCGTCGATGTTCGCGGCGCTGTACCAGGCGAACCGGCGCTCCAGGTTCATGACCAGCGAGTAGTGGTGGTAGGCGAGTTCGTACTTGTCGCCGTGCACCCGGTACTCCTCGGGCACCTCCACCGAACGGCCCTTCATCGACCGCGACAGGGTCGGGAGGGGCACCTCGATGCCGAGGAACTGGGGGTCGTAGCCCTGGCGTGTCGACCAGTCCGGATCGATGCGAGTTCCCTCGACCACCAGGTCGGGGGCGGAGGGTGCGGCGTCCCGAGGGGCGTCGGCCTCGCCGGCGAGTGCCGGCTGGGGGACGGGGGTGGTGGTGTCGCCCAGCGTGACCGTGATCGTGAGGGGCACTTGGAAGCTGACACCGCCGCGATCCTGGGCGGTGAAGGAGGCGCCCAGCGGGACGCCCACGGGCGCCGGGGCATGGGCAGGGCCGGAGACCACGACGCTCTCCTTGGCCGTGCGCGCGAGCGCGACCGGGTTCGGCGGCGTCCCGGTGAGGGCCGCGTCGCGGAGGGCGGCGGCCGCTCCGTCGAGGGGGAACTTCTTCAGTGAGGCGACCATCGCCGAGACACGGGCGCCCTCGTTGGCGATCCAGTCGACGAGGGCGGGGTCGTCGGTGGCCTCGTTCCAGGGTGTGCCGTCCTTCTTGAGGATCGTCTCCCCGTCCATCCGGGGAACGCCGGAGTGGTGCAGCGCGATGATCTCCCACTGGTCGTTGAAGCAGGGAGAGCCCGAGGATCCGGGCTCGGTGTCCGTCGTGTAGTAGAGGAAGTCCGGCTTGCCGTTGGGGATCACGATGACCTCGTTGTTGCGCAGGGCCACCTGTTTCAGTCCGCCGCGGGGGTGCTGGATGATGTTGATCGGGTCGCCGGCCTCGGCCTTGCCCAAGGTGGGGTTCAGCCGGGTCCAGGGGTAGCGCTCGAGCGGTTGCCCCTTGGAGGAGGTCAGGGCCAGGGCGACGATCGTGAAGTCGAGCAGCTTGTCGGTGACGAAGAAGGTGGTGGGGTCGAAGGCGTAGGCCTGGACGGGGAGCAATTCGCCGGTCGCGTTCTCCTGGTAGTCGAACTGCGCCTCGGCGGTCAGCGCCTGCTCCGGGGACCGCAGCACGTGGTTGTTGGTGAGCAACAACCGCGGACCGACGAGGACGCCGGTGCCCGCACCCCGACCGATCCGGATGCGGCAGACGGCACGGGCGACCGCCACGGCCAGCTCGAGGTAGTTGATGTCGCGCAGGTCGCTGGAGCCGATGATGCGCTCCTGGGCGAGTCCCGCCAGCGTGTCCGCGGCAGACCGGACCGTGCCCTGGGCGTCCGCGTCGGCGACGACGGCGCGGGCCTTCTCCTGGGTCAGGGACGCCTTGAGGTAGGCCTTGCGGCGGTCCGGCTCCTCGGGGGGGCCGATCTCCGCACCGGCAGGTTCGGGCCTCTCCTTCTCGTAGCGCAGGGCGGCCGTCCGCGCCTCGTCGGCATCCAGCAGTTCGTCACCGGGGTACGGGCTTCTCATCGCGGGTCCTAGCGGTGGGGGTGGTCGCATGCGTCGACCGCGCTGCGCCCATGGTCGACCCGTGGCCACCGCGTGGTCAAGGGGTGTCGTCGGCGGCGTGGTTGCTTGGGGCGGAACCGTGCGGCTTGTTATGGTCGGCCCCATGGCGACCCGCGCGTCTTCCCCCTCGCGGAGCCGATCGAACGCGTCCACCCCTCGTTCGTCGACTTCTCGTGGCGGAAGCTCATCCAAGAACTCACGTCGGGCCCCCGCGAAGAAGTCCGGGGGTTCCGGCGGCCTGCTCCCTGCCATCGGACGTGGTCTCGCGGCCGTGTGGCGCGCCGTGGCCGGGCTGCTGGGCGGCCTGGTGCGGAGCCTCGGGAGCGGCGTCCGTGACCTGGACCCCGAGCAGCGACGCGACGGGACCGGACTCCTGCTCGTCGTGCTGGGCATCCTGACTGCGGCGGCCTTCTGGTTCATGCTCCCCGGGCAGTTCGGTGACTGGCTCCGCATCGGGTTCTCCACGATCGTCGGTGGCGCCAGCGTCGCCCTCCCGTTGGCCTTCTTCGGCATGGCGTGGCGGACGTTGCGCGACCCCGCGGCCAACGGCCCGGCCGGTCGACAGCCCGTGGGCTGGCTGGTCTTCTCACTCGGGGTCCTGGGACTCGTGTCGGTGGCCAAGGGCATTCCGAGCCCGAGCACGCCGGAGGCGATGCGCGAGGCCGGCGGTGCTCTGGGGTTCATCCCCAGTTCGTTCCTCGCCGACCTGGGGACGGTGTGGGTCGCCATCCCGGTCCTGGTCGTGATGGCACTGTTCGGTGCCCTCGTCATCACCGGCATCCCGCTGTACGAGATCGGTCCGCGCTTGCACGCCTGGCGCGAGCAGTACCGTCGCGAGGAGCCCCAGCAGGAACTGACCTACGGCGTCGACGAGGCCTACGACACCCCACTCGTGCTGGACGACAAGCCCTCGCGTCGCAGGGGTGGTCGCCGCGACGGCGGTCGCCCCGAGGGCGAGGTCATCGACTTCTTCCCCGGCGACGATCCCGCCGACGCTGCCCAGGACGAGATGGTCGACCCGTTCACCGGAGAGGTGTACGAGGACGCGACCCGTCCCCCCATCACCGCTGGCAAGGCACCGGGTGGGGTCGAGCCGGGCACCCAGGGGGCTGCGTCCGTGCCGGTCGACCAGCCGCGAGACCTCCAGCCCCCGACGTACTCCAACGAGCCGCTGCGGGCCGAGCAGACCGTGCTGTCCGGGGACATCCAGTACGTGCTCCCCGAACCCCAGGTGCTCAAGGCCGGCTCCGCGCCTAAGAGCCGGACCGAGGCGTCCGATGCGGTGGTGCACAGGCTCGCCGAGGTCTTCCGCGACTTCGACATCGACGCGACCGTGACCGGCTACACCCGCGGTCCCACGGTGACGCGCTACGAGGTCGAGCTCGGCACCGGCGTGAAGGTCGAGAAGGTCACGGCGCTGGGCAAGAACATCGCCTACGCGGTGGCGTCCGCGGATGTGCGCATCCTGAGCCCGATCCCGGGCAAGTCGGCCATCGGCGTCGAGATCCCGAACGTCGACAAGGAGATCGTCTCCCTGGGTGACGTGCTGCGCTCCAACCGCGCCCGCAGCGACCACCACCCGATGATCACCGGTCTGGGCAAGGACGTCGAGGGCGGCTACGTCATCGCGAACATGGCCAAGATGCCGCACCTGCTGGTGGCGGGTGCGACGGGCTCGGGCAAGTCGTCGTTCATCAACAGCCTCATCACCTCGATCATGATGCGCGCCACACCGGACGAGGTGCGCATGATGCTGGTCGACCCCAAGCGCGTGGAGCTCACCAACTACGAGGGCATCCCGCACCTGGTCACGCCGATCATCACCAACCCCAAGAAGGCCGCCGAGGCGTTGCAGTGGGTCTGCAAGGAGATGGACACCCGCTACGACGACCTGGCCGCCTTCGGGTTCCGGCACGTGGACGACTTCAACAAGGCCGTCCGGGCGGGCCAGGTGAAGCTGCCGCCGGGGTCCGAGCGCGTCCTCGCCCCGTACCCGTACCTGCTGGTGATCGTCGACGAGCTCGCCGACCTGATGATGGTCGCCCCGCGCGACGTCGAGGACTCCATCGTCCGCATCACCCAGCTCGCCCGAGCCGCGGGCATCCACCTGGTGCTGGCCACCCAACGCCCGTCCACCGACGTGGTGACCGGCCTGATCAAGGCCAACGTGCCCAGCCGCCTCGCGTTCGCGACGTCGTCGATGACCGACTCGCGCGTCATCCTCGACCAGCCCGGCGCGGAGAAGCTCGTCGGTCAGGGCGACGGGCTGTTCCTGCCGATGGGGGCCTCCAAGCCGGTGCGCGTGCAGGGTGCCTGGGTCACCGAGGCCGAGATCCGCGAGGTCGTCAAGCACGTGACGGAGCAGCTCGCCCCGCAGTACCGCGAGGACGTCGCCGCTCCGCAGGAGAGCACGAAGGTGGCCGAGGACATCGGCGACGACCTCGAGCTCGTCCTCGAGGCCGCCCAGCTCGTCGTCAACCTCCAGTTGGGCTCGACGTCGATGCTGCAGCGCAAGTTGCGCGTCGGGTTCGCGAAGGCCGGACGCCTGATGGACATTCTCGAGACGCGCAGTATCGTCGGTCCGTCGGAGGGATCCAAGCCCCGCGAGGTGCTCGTGAAGCCCGACGACCTGGATGAGGTGCTGGCGAATCTTTCGGAGGGTTGATGGCCAACCTGCGTGACTCCCGCTTGCGGCGGGCGATGCCGCGACCCACGGTGCTCGTCACCGGGGGGACACGGGGGATCGGACGAGAGGTGGTCCGCCAGCTCTGCGAGTCATGGCGTGTGATCGTCGGAGGGACGTCCGCCGAAGCGGTCGAGGCCGTCGTCGACGACTGCCCCGACGCCCTCGGGTTCGTCTGCGACCTCACCGACGCGGACGCCGTGGCCGCGGCCGTCGAGGGCATCGGCAAGCTGGACGCGTTGGTGCACTCCGCCGGCGTGGTCGGCTACGGCAGCGTCGAGGACACCACCCGCGACGACTGGCGACGGGTCCTCGAGGTGAACGTGATCGCGGTGGCCGACCTGACCCGCCTGCTGCTGCCCAAGCTGCGGGCCGCGCGGGGGACCGTGGTCGTCATCAACTCCGGATCGGGCTTCACCTCCGGCGCGAATGGTTCCGTGTACGCGGCGTCCAAGTTCGCCGTGCGGGCCTGGGCGGACGCGCTGCGCGCCGAGGAGAAGGGCGTGGTGCGTGTGTCCTCGGTCCATCCCGGCCGCGTCGACACGGACATGCAACGAGAGCTGCAGGTGGCGGAGGGGCGGGAGTACGACGCCTCGATCGCCATGTCGGCATCATCGGTGGCCAAGGCCGTGGAGTTCGTCCTCGAAGCCGACCCGGACGCGACCGTCGAGGTCGTGTCGGTTCGGCCCTCCGGACGTCGCTGAGGGGAAACGACCACTCGCTGGTCGCCGTCACGGCGACCGCGCCCCGACTCCCGGTGGCGGTCCGGATCGAGTGGACGCCGACCATCACCGCCAGCGTCTAAGGTGTCCGCGTGACTCGAACCATCGGACAGTTCACCGTTTCGGACATCGGCCTCGGCGGCATGCCGTTCTCGCTCGGGGGTGATCGGGTGGTGCCGCGCGAGCAGGGCATCGCCACGGTGCACGCCGCGCTGGATGCCGGCATCACGCTCATCGACACGGCCGACATCTACGCCCCGACGTGGGACCAGATGGGCCACAACGAGCGCATCATCGCCGAGGGCCTCCGCACCTGGGATGGGGACACCAGCGGGATCACGGTGGCCACCAAGGGCGGCATCACCCGCCACGAGGGCGAGGCGTGGGGCCGGAACAGCTCGCCGGAGTACCTGCGCGGCGCGGCCAAGGCCTCCCGCGAGCGGCTCGGCGTCGAGACGATCGACCTGTACTACCTGCACCGCCCCGACCGCACGCGTCGCTACGCCGACGCGATCGAGGTGCTCGCGGGGTTGAAGGCCGAGGGTGTGATCGCCGAGATCGGCATCTCCAACGCCAACGTCGAGGAGATCCGCATCGCCATCGACGTCCTCGGCGAGGGGGGTCTCGCGGCCGTGCAGAACGAGTTCTCCCCGAAGTTCAACCACACCTCCTGGCAGGAACTGGTGTTCTGCGGTGAGCACGGCATCGCCTTCGTCCCCTGGTCGCCCCTCGGCGGGGTGGGCGCCAGCGCTGAGGTCGGCGGCCGCTTCCCGGTCATCACCGAGGTGGCGGACGCCCACGGCGTGAGCCCGCAGCAGGTAGTACTGGCCTGGGAACTGGGTCTGGGCGACCACGTCATCCCGATCCCGGGCGCATCGCGTCCGGCGTCGATCAAGGACTCGGCGAAGGCCATGACCCTGGAGCTGCACCCAGACGAGCAGGAGCGCCTGAGCGCGGGCCTGTTGCAGCGCTGAGGTCGGTTAGGTTGAGGGCCATGGCGACCACGAGCGCGACCTTCACCATCGACCTCACCCCGGGCGACCCCCTGCTGGAGGGAACCGGCCGCTTCGACTTCACCAAGACCTGGACCGGCGGCCTCGAGGGCACCTCGTCCGGAACCATGCTGTCGGGCGGCGATCCGTCGACCGGCGTGGCCGGCTACGTGGCCCTCGAGGTGTTCACCGGCACGGTCGACGGGCGATCGGGCACCTTGGCCCTCCAGCAGTTCGGCAGCATGGACGCCGCGGGGGCCATCTTGACCTACGTGGTGACCCCCGGCTCCGGTACGGGCGAGTTGACGGGCCTGAGCGGCAGCATCAGCCTCGACGCGAGCGAGGCCGTCCACCGCGTGGAGCTCGACTACACGCGTTGAGGTAACCGGCGGGCGGTCGGGCGTGCGGACGGTTGGATAGATTGGTGCGGTGACCACTCCAACCACCGTGCACATCGTCTCGCTGGGTTGTGCCCGCAACGACGTCGATTCCGAGGAACTCGCGGGTCGCCTCGAGGCCGGCGGGTTCACCCTCGTCGACGAGCCCACGGAGGCCGAGGCCGTCGTGGTCAACACCTGCGGCTTCATCGAGTCCGCGAAGAAGGACTCCATCGACACCTTGCTCGCGGCGTCCGACCTGAAGGGGACGGGACCGACGCAGCGGGTCGTGGCTGTCGGCTGCATGGCGGAGCGGTACGGCCGTGAGCTGGCGGACGCGCTGCCCGAGGCCGACGCGGTACTGGGGTTCGACGACTACGCCGACATCGACGCCAAGCTGCGCCTGATCATGGCCGGCGGTCACCTCGAGGCGCACACGCCGACCGACCGGCGGCGGCTCCTGCCGCTGGCCCCCGCCCAGCGGCAGGCGGCGGCGTCCGGGGTGGCGATCCCGGGGTTGCACACGGCGGACCTGCCCGAGGGGGTGGCGCCGGCGTCCGGGCCGCGCGTGATGCGCAGGCGGCGCGGGAATGCGCCCAGTGCCCCGATCAAGATCGCCAGCGGCTGTGACCGCCGGTGCGCGTTCTGCGCGATTCCGAGCTTCCGGGGCAGCTTCGTCAGCCGCCCGGTCGACGACATCGTCGAGGAGGTCAGGTGGCTCGCCGGCCACGGCGTCCGCGAGGCGTTCCTGGTCAGCGAGAACACCTCCTCCTACGGCAAGGACCTTGGTGAGCTCGGCGCGCTGGAGACCCTGCTGAGGCGCCTCAACGGCATCGACAACCTGGATTGGATCCGCGTGAGCTACCTCCAGCCGGCGGAGATCCGGCCGGGGCTCATCGAGGCCATGTGCTCGATCGACAAGGTGGTGCCGTACTTCGACCTGAGCTTCCAGCACGCGGCACCCTCCGTCTTGCGGCGCATGCGACGGTTCGGGGATCCCGACAGCTTCCTGGCCCTGCTGGAGCGCATCCGCAGCCTGAGTCCGCTGGCAGGGGTCCGGAGCAACGTGATCGTCGGCTTCCCCGGCGAGACGGACGCCGACGTGCAGACCTTGGTCGACTTCGTCAACGAGGCCCGCCTGGACGCCCTCGGCGTGTTCGCGTACTCCGACGAGGAGGGGACGGAGGGGGCCACCCTGGGTGACCACCTGCCCCAGGAGGTCATCGACCAGCGCTACGAAGAGGTGAGCGACCTGGCCACCGACCTCGTCGACCAGCGCGCCCTGGAGCGCGTGGGTGAGCGGGTGCGCGTGCTGGTGGAGAGCCACGAGGGGGACGTCGCGGTGGGTCGGGCCGAGCACCAGGGCCCCGAGGTGGACGGGACGACCAGCTTCGTCGCCGGGGCACACCTGCGGGTCGGTGACCTCGTCTGGGGTAGGGTCACCTCGACCGACGGTGTCGACCTGATCGCGCGCGAGGATGGTGTTGCATGACCGAGGGAAAGCCCAGCAACTGGAACGTCCCCAACGTCCTGACCGCGATCCGCATGGTCATGGTGCCGGTCTTCGCGTGGGTGCTGCTCGCGTACCCGGCGGATCCCACGATGCGCTGGGTCGCCACGGCCATCTTCGTCGTCGCGATCGCCACCGACGCCCTCGACGGCCGCATCGCCCGCCGCTACAACCTGGTCACCAACTTCGGCAAGCTGTGGGACCCGATCGCCGACAAGGCGCTGACCGGCATGGCCTTCATCGGGCTGTCGATCCTGGATGAGCTGCCGTGGTGGATGACGATCATCATCCTCCTGCGCGAGTGGGGCATCACGGTCCTGCGCTGGGCGATCATGAAGTACGGCGTCATGGCCGCCAACCGTGGCGGCAAGCTGAAGACCCTCATGCAGTCGGTGGCCCTCGTGATGTTCCTGCCGGGCCTGCAGTTCCTACCGGAGCCGTGGGGATGGGTGGCTTGGGTGGCGATGGTCATCGCGTTCGTGCTCACCGTCCTGACGGGCTTGGACTACCTGCGCGAGGCGAACAAGATGCGGACGAACTGGCTGGCCGAGCACCCGGAGGAGGCGCGATGAACGCGTTGGCGAGCAAGGTCATCACGACCCTGAAGGAGCGGTCGGTCAGCCTGGCGGTGGCCGAGTCGCTCACGGGCGGGCTCATCGGCGCCACGCTCACGACCGTGCCCGGCGCGTCGAAGGTCTACCTCGGCGGCGTCATCTCCTACGCCACCCACCTCAAGACCGACCTGCTCGGCGTCCCGGCGCAGACGATCACCGACCACACCGTCGTCAGTGAGGACGTGGCCCTCGGGATGGCCGTGGGCTTGCAGCGCCGCACAAACGCCGACTGGGTCATCGCCGTGACGGGCGTGGCGGGGCCGGACGCCCAGGACGGCCACGAGCCGGGGGAGGTGTGGATCTGCGTGCTCGGTCCGCGCATCGCCTCGATGCCGCAGTTCCCCCAGGTCGAGCGTTTCGACTTCGAGGGCGACCGCGACGCCGTCCGCGAACAGACCGTGGACGCGGCGCTGCGGATGCTGCTGCGCGTTGTCTCACCCGTGTAGGTTGGGGGGAACAACCTCCCGCATTCGGATGTTGGGGGAAGTGTCCTTGGAGGGGGTGCTGGGCATGGCCGTCGTGTTGATGCGCGAGATGGTGGGGGAGACCCTTCGTGAGCTTCGCGTGGACTCCGGAAAGACGCTGCGCGAGGTGTCCGGCGCCGCCCGCGTGAGCCTCGGTTACCTCTCGGAGGTCGAGCGTGGCCACAAGGAGGCCTCCTCCGAGTTGCTGAACGCCATCTGCGGCGCACTCGGGGTCGACCTGTCGGAGGTGCTCCGCCTGACCAGTTCCCGCGTTGCGGCGCACGAGAACGTCACCCACCTGCCGGTCCGGATGGCCCGGGCCGCCGTCGCCTGACCGTGCGCGAGCAGGAACTCTGGCGGCGGCTCACCACGCACATCGGTCCCTCCCTGGTCTCGATGTGGAGCCAGGACGTGGTGCTCACCGAGTTGGGCCACCGGAGCGTGCGCGAGGCGTTGGACGCGGGCGTCCCGGCCCAGCAGGTCTGGCGAGCTGTGTGGTCCTTCCTCGAACTCCCCGCGTCCGAACGTTGACCCGGCGTGTTGCGTGCACTTCGAACACTTGTTCGGTAATGTGCCTCGTACCGTGAAGGTTGTGGGTCGGTCGTCCACAGGTCGCGAGCGCGCGACACATTGTCGGACGCGACGCCTAACGTGATCGGTGTCGGGGGACAGCGGGTGCCCCCACCACGCAGAACCACACGGCACACGGCGTTCTAGAAGGAGTCACCACCATGGCGGTTGCAGATCGCGAGAAGGCGCTCGAGGCGGCGCTCGCCCAAATCGAGAAGGCCCACGGCAAGGGGTCGGTCATGCGGCTGGGTGAGGAGACCCGCCAGCCCATCGAGGTGATCCCCACCGGGTCCATCGCGCTCGACGTCGCCCTCGGCATCGGCGGGCTTCCGCGCGGCCGCGTCGTCGAGATCTATGGTCCGGAGTCCTCGGGCAAGACGACGGTCGCGCTCCACGCGATCGCCAACGCGCAGGCCGCAGGCGGCATCTGCGCCTTCATCGATGCCGAGCACGCGCTGGATCCGGACTACGCCGCCAAGCTGGGCGTCAACACGGACGCGCTGCTCGTCTCCCAGCCCGACCACGGTGAGCAGGCGCTCGAGATCGCCGACATGCTGGTCCGTTCCGGTGCACTGTCCCTGATCGTCATCGACTCGGTCGCCGCCCTCACCCCGCGGGCCGAGATCGAGGGCGAGATGGGCGACAGCCACGTCGGCCTCCAGGCCCGACTCATGAGCCAGGCGCTCCGCAAGATGACGGGAGCCCTCTCCGGCACCGGCACGACCGCCATCTTCATCAACCAGCTGCGCGAGAAGATCGGCGTCATGTTCGGTTCGCCGGAGACCACCACGGGTGGTCGTGCGTTGAAGTTCTACTCGTCCGTCCGGCTCGACGTCCGCCGCATCGAGACGCTGAAGGATGGCACGGAGGCCGTCGGCAACCGCACCCGCGTCAAGGTCGTCAAGAACAAGGTGGCCCCGCCCTTCAAGCAGGCCGAGTTCGACATCGTCTACGGTCAGGGCATCAGCCGCGAGGGCAGCCTGATCGACCTGGGTGTCGAGCACGGCATCATCCGCAAGGCAGGGGCCTGGTTCACCTACGAGGGCGACCAATTGGGGCAGGGCAAGGAGAACGCGCGCAACTACCTCAAGAACAACCCGGACGCGGCCAACGAGATCGAGTCGCGCATCAAGACCAAGCTCGGCATCGGCGTCCGGCCTGGGGAGGCCCAGCCGGAGGAGGTCCAGCCGGAGGTCAGGAAGGGCAGGGCCAAGGCCGCCGGCGTTCCGGAGGAGATCGATCCCATCACCGGTGAGGTCAAGTTCTGAGCGGGTTCGGAGATCCGGGGTCGCGGCGCAAGCCGCGGCCCCGTCCCGGCCGTGAGGAGCCGGACGGGTTGGCCGAGGACCTCTCGCCCGCCGACCACGAGGCGGTGGCCCGCGAGATCGCGCTGCGATTGCTCGAATCGCGCGCCCGGTCACGGGCCGAGCTCGCCCAGGCCATGGCGAAGAAGGCCGTGCCGGACGAGATCATCGAGTCGGTGCTGGACCGGTTGGAGGAAGTCGGACTCGTCGACGACGCCCAGTTCGCCGGTCTGTGGGTCGAGGGTCAGCAGCGACGCATGAAGTCGTCACGGGCGCTCCGGGCGGAGCTGCGGCTCAAGGGCGTGGACGCCGCGGTCATCGATGAGGCGCTCGCCGAGACTGCGGACGACGCCGACTACGAGGCGGCACTGGCCCTGGCTCAGAAGAAGGTGCGCAGCATGGGCAGCCTCGAGCCGCAGGTGCGGTACCGCAGGCTGGCAGGCGCTCTGGCGCGCAGGGGGTTCTCGCCGGGCCTGTGCCACCGCGTGGTGTCCGAGGTCATGGACGGCATGCCCGACGCGGCGTGGCAAGGTGACAGCTGACCCCTTGGTCATGTGTTCAAGGGTGTCCGAGTGATGCACAGCTGCATCACTCATACTGCTCTGGAGCCCACCATCCCGGGGGGTCGCTGGCCGTGACGTAGACTCGTCCAGCCATGACTACGCACGCAGCGCCACGCACCTACGAGGTCATCACCTACGGGTGCCAGATGAACGTCCACGATTCCGAGCGCATCTCCGGGCTGCTCGAGGAGGCGGGCCACGTCCGCGCACCTGAGGGGGAGCGCGGCGACATCATCGTGTTCAACACGTGCGCCGTTCGTGAGAACGCGGACAACCGTCTGTACGGCAACTTGGGCCACCTCGCACCTGAGAAGTCGAAGAACCCGAACATGCAGATCGCTGTCGGCGGCTGCATGGCGCAGAAGGATCGCGACACCGTCGTCAAGAAGGCCCCGTGGGTCGACGTCGTGTTCGGCACCCACAACATCGGGTCGTTGCCGGTCCTGTTGGAACGCGCCCGCGTGGAGCGGGCCAGCCAGGTGGAGATCGAGGAGGCGCTCACGCGCTTCCCGTCCACCCTGCCCACCCGACGCGAGTCGCCGTACTCGGCCTGGGTGTCGATCAGCGTCGGCTGCAACAACACCTGCACGTTCTGCATCGTGCCGTCCCTGCGCGGCAAGGAGCAGGACCGCCGCCCCGGCGACATCCTCGCCGAGATCCGCGCCTTGGTCGACCAAGGGGTCCAGGAGATCACCCTGCTCGGCCAGAACGTCAACAGCTACGGGGTCGAGTTCGGCGACCGGCTGGCCTTCGGCAAGCTGCTGCGCGCCTGCGGCGAGGTCGACGGACTGGAGCGGGTGCGCTTCACCAGCCCGCACCCGGCCGCGTTCACCGACGACGTGATCGCCGCGATGGCCGAGACCCCCAACGTCATGCCGAGCCTCCACATGCCGCTCCAGTCGGGGTCGGACGCCATCCTCAAGGCCATGCGCCGCTCGTACCGCTCGGAGAAGTTCCTGGGGATCCTGGACCGCGTCCGTGCAGCGATGCCGGACGCCGCGATCACGACCGACATCATCGTCGGATTCCCCGGCGAGACCGAGGAGGACTTCCAGGCCACCCTCGACGTGGTGGCCGCCTCGCGATTCAGCGCCGCCTTCACGTTCCAGTACTCGATCCGCCCCGGTACGCCGGCGGCAACGATGGAGAACCAGGTGCCCAAGCAGGTCGTCCAGGAGCGCTACGAGCGCTTGGTCGACCTGGTCGGGGAGGTCGCGTGGGACGAGAACAAGAAGGTGGTGGGAAAGACCGTCGAGGTCATGTTCGCCACCGGCGAGGGCCGCAAGGACGAGGCGACCCATCGCGTCTCCGGCCGCGCCCGCGACAACAGGCTCGTTCACGTCATGATCCCCGAGGGCATGGAGCGCCCTCGGCCAGGCGACATCGCGGACGTCGAGATCACCTACGCCGCGCCGCACCACCTGAACGCCGACGGTGCGGTCTCCAACCTCCGCCGCACGCCCGGCGGCGATGCCTGGGCCCGCTGGAACGATGCGACTCCGGCGCCCGCCGGGGTCGGCCTCGGCATGCCGCTGCGCAGGCCCCAGCCGATGGCGCCGGCGTCCGATGGGTGCGGACAGGCCTGAGCTGCCGAAGAAACGACTCAGGGCCGCCCCCATGGGCGGCCCTGAGCGAGATACGTTGCGTCTCGGACGGACTGTCTCGAACGAATGTCCCGGAGCGGGACCATCAACGAGTCAGGCCTGCTCCCCTGGAGCGGGCGCGGCCTCGGCGGGCACCTGGTTCGGCGCTCCGATCTGGTCCTTCAGGAACTCCTGGGCCTGGTCGACCTGCGCGGCGGAACGCCCGCCGGTCCTGCTGTCGACGAAGTCGCCGACCTGGTCGATCCCGGCCTCCACCTGCGCCTCGTTGGCGTTGGCGGCGTTCTTGATGTCGTCGAAGATGCCCATGGGACCCCCTTTCTCTCGTCTGTGTGCCGTCTGGTACAACCGGCGTCCACCACGGTAGCCGCGCGCTGGACCCCACAACAGGCCGGACCGGCCAGAATGGACCGGTGCAGAAGATCCTCGCGCTGAACGGGCCGACGGCCAGCGGCAAGTCGACCCTCGCCGTCGACGTCGCCCTGGCGCTGGCGGGGCGCGGGCAGCCGGCCGAGGTCGTGAACGCCGACTCCATGCTCGTCTACCGGGGGATGGACATCGGCACGGCGAAGCCGACCGCGGAGGAGCGCCGCGGCGTCCAGCACCACCTCATCGACATCTTGGACGTCACCGAGACCGCCACGGTCGCGCAGTTCCAGCAGCTCGCGCGGGCCGCCATCGCCGACTGCCGCGCCCGCGGCGTCCTCGCGATCGTGGTGGGCGGATCGGCGCTGTACATGCGCGCGATCCTCGACCACTTCGAGTTCCCCGGCACGGACGCCGCGGTGCGGGCACGCTGGGAGGCGGAACTCGAACGCGTGGGTCCCGAGGCCCTGCACGCCCTGCTCGCCGAGCGGGCGCCGGACACCGCCGCCGAGATCCAGCCCAACAACGGACGTCGGACCGTCCGGGCGTTGGAGGTGCTCGAGCTGACCGGTGGGCACGCCCCCAACCTGCCCGAGTGGACCTACGCCCTCGAGGGGGTCACCAGCGTCGGGCTCGACCTCGACCGCGCCACCATGGATGCCCGCATCGTCGAGCGCGTGGACGCCATGTGGGCGGCCGGGTTGGTCGACGAGGTGCGCGCCCTTGAGGAGCGGGGCCTGCGCGAGGGCGTCACGGCGGTCAAGGCGATCGGATACCGGCAGGTCCTGCAGTTCCTCGACGGCGCATTGTCCGAGGACGAGGCCCGCCGCGCCGTCGTGCAGGCGACCAAGCGGTTCGCACGCCGACAGCTGTCGTGGTTCCGGAGGGACCATCGCATCGCCTGGCGGGATGCGCTGGAGCCCGGGTTGGCGAGGTCTCTAGCAGACGAGCTGACGGGGCTCACGCCCGCGCCCACTCGTCAGTACAGCGTCAGGCACACGCCGGGGGCGGTGGAAGCATAGGGCGGTGAAATCGTCTGCCTGGGGATACGTCCTTCCTGTCATCGTCGGTTCTGTCGCGTGGGTCCTCGGCCAGCAGGTGCCCGTGATCGGCGCCCCAGTTCTTGGCATCGTGTTCGGCCTGCTCATCGGCCAGTTCCTCGGCCAGCGCGCGGAGTGGAAGAAGGGCGTCCAGTTCAACGCCAAGCGTGTGCTGCAGGCGTCCATCGTGCTGCTCGGCGCCGGCATGTCACTCACCCAGGTCATGTCCATCGGTGGGGCGGGGCTCCCCGTCATGCTCGGGACGGTCATCGTGGCCGTGGCCGCCGGGATCCCGCTCACGCGAGCGCTCAAGGTCGATCGCGAGACCGGGATCCTGGTCACGTACGGCACCACGATCTGTGGGGCGTCCGCCATCGCGACGATGAGCCAGGTGATCAAGGCGCGCGCCACCGCGATCGCGATGTCGATCGCCGTCATCGTGATGTACAACGTGCTCGCGGCGCTGGTCTTCCCCTCGCTCGGGATGACCTTCGGGTTCACCCCGACCACCTTCGGTCTGTGGGCGGGCACCGCCGTGAACGACACCTCGTCCGTGGTGGCAGCCGCCACGTCCTTCGACGCGCAGCTCATCGCAGCGGGGGTCGTCGTCGGTGGCATGTCGGCCTCGGCGTATGCGGTCGTGGTGAAGTTGGTGCGCACCCTCATGCTGGTGCCGCTGGCGCTCTTCCAGCAGTGGTTCGGCAACCTCCGGGCGCCGGAGTCCGAGCGCTCCCGGACCGTCTGGTGGAAGATGGTGCCGGGCTTCCTGGTCCTGTTCCTCGTGGCCGCGGCGCTGCGGACGATCGGCGCGATCCCAGAGGCGATCGTCCCGTGGCTGACCCTCGCCGCGCACTTCGGCACCACCGTCGCCATGACGGGTGTCGGCATGTCGAGCTCCCTCCGCGCCATCAAGCAGGCGGGCTGGCGTCCGCTCGCGCTCGGCGGCATCCTGTGGGCGCTCGTGGCGACCACCAGCCTGGCGCTCCAGGCGGCGACGGGTCAGTTGACGTTCCTTCCCTGAGGCCCGACCGCCAGCCGAGCCTGCGCCGGTTGCCCCCCGTGGGACAATGGCCGACGTGCTGCAATTCGCGAAGGGACACGGAACCCGCAACGACTTCGTCCTCGTGACGGACGCCGACGACGCGCGCCCACTCAGCGACGCCGAGGTACGCTTCCTCGCCGACCGACGCTCCGGCATCGGTGGCGACGGGATCCTGCGCGCGGTCAGGGCCCGGCACATCCCGGAGTGGGACGGCGACCCGGACCTCTGGTTCATGGACTACCGCAACGCGGACGGCTCCATCGCCGAGATGTGCGGCAACGGCCTGCGGGTGTTCGCGCGGTACCTCGTCGAGGAGGGGCTGGTGCCGGAGGGCACCACCGAGATCCCCGTGGGCACGCGAGCCGGTCTGCGGGCGGCGGCCCTGCTCGACGATGGCCGGGTCCGGGTCTGGATGGGACGTCCGCGGATCGCGGAGGCTGGGACGACGGTCCAGGTCGGTGACGCCAGTTGGGGCGCCACGAACGTGGACGTGGGCAATCCGCACGCCGTGGTCCTCCTGGGCGACGGGGACGAGCTGACCGAGCTCGACCTCACCCGGGCACCCAGCTGGTTCCCGCTGGACTCCTTCCCCGGCGGCGTCAACGTCGAGTTCGTGGACCAACTCGAGCCCGGTCACGTCCGCATGCGCGTGTTCGAACGCGGTGTGGGGGAGACGGAGTCGTGCGGCACGGGGACCGTGGCGGTGGCGTCCGCCGTCGCGCGTGCGCACGGCGAGACCGACGGTCGTTGGATCGTCGACGTACCCGGCGGCCAGGTCGAGGTCGACCTGCGCGGGGGTGAGGCCTGGCTGACCGGTCCGGCCGAGATCGTGGCCCGAGGCAGCGTCACGTTGCCGGGCAAGGAGACACATGGCTGACACCTACGATGCCACGGTTGACCCCGAAGAGGGCGACCTCGAGTTCGGCGATCCCGACTACGGCGATCCCCACTACGACGGCGACCAGCTCGATCTGGCCGAACGCCTGAGCCTGCGCCGCGTCGCGGGCATGTCCACCCAGCTGACCGACATCAGCGAGGTCGAGTACCGCGAACTGCAACTGGAGCGCGTGGTGCTCGTCGGCGTGTGGACGTCCGGCACGCAGGCCGACCACGACAACGCGATGGCCGAGCTGAAGCTGCTCGCCGAGACTGCGGGATCGGAGGTGCTCGAGGGTCTGGTCCAGCGGCGCACGCACCCGGACCCGGCCACCTACATCGGCCGCGGCAAGGTGGACGAGGTGCGCGAGGTGGTCATCGCGACCGGGGCCGACACGGTCATCGCCGACGGTGAACTGGAACCCGCCCAGCTGCGCAACCTCGAGGACCGGATCGGTGTCAAGGTCATCGACCGGACGGCCCTGATCCTCGACATCTTCGCCCAGCACGCCAAGTCGATCGAGGGCAAGGCCCAGGTCGAGCTGGCGCAGTTGCAGTACCTCCGCCAGCGCCTGCGTGGTTGGGGTGGCAACCTGTCCCGCCAGGCCGGTGGCCGGGCGGCGGGCGGCGCCGGCATCGGCGGGCGTGGTCCCGGTGAGACCAAGATCGAGACCGACCGTCGCCGCATCCGCACGCGCATCGCGCAGTTGCGCAAGCGCCTCCGCGAGTTGGACGCCGTGCGTGACACCAAGCGGTCGGAGCGTAGGCGGAACCAGGTCCCCTCGGTGGCCATCGTCGGCTACACGAACGCCGGCAAGAGCTCGCTGCTCAACCGCCTCACCGGTGCCGGCGTGCTGGTTGAGAACGCCCTGTTCGCCACCCTCGACCCGACCACGCGCCGAACCCAGACCTCCGACGGCCGCGTCTTCACGTTGACCGACACGGTCGGCTTCGTCCGCCACCTGCCCCACGACCTGGTCGAGGCGTTCCGTTCGACGCTGGAGGAGTCCGCGGACGCCGACCTCCTGCTGCACGTCGTGGACGCCTCCGACCCGGACCCGGCCGGACAGATCACGGCGGTGCGGACCGTGCTGAACGACATCGGCGCCCAAGGCGTCGCCGAGCAGATCGTGTTCAACAAGGTCGACCTCGTGGACGAGTCCGTCCTGATCCCGCTGCGGACGCTGGCACCGGACGCCGTGTTCGTCTCGGCACGCACGGGAGCCGGACTCGCCGAGTTGCGGGACCGGATCGAGGATCGACTGCCACGCCCAGCCGTCGAGGTGGACGTCCTGATCCCGTACGCCCGGCACGACCTGGTCGACCGCATCCACCGGACGGGCGAGATCCTCAGCAGCGAACACACTGCCGAGGGCACGCGCGTCACCGCGCGCGTCAATCCGAACCTCGCGGGCGAACTGGCCGACTTCGGGGCGTCGACCTGAGCGGAGCCCGGGCCGAGGGCGACCGCGCCCTTCTCCTCGGCGAGCCGGAGCCCGCCGAGGAGTGACGGACTCAGGCGCGGTGCGGCAGCTTCGCGTCGATCCAGACCAGGCGGTGGTCGCTGGACGGGAACGGATAGGTGCCCGTCAACGACGAGAGCGGATCGCTGCTGACCGGCCAGAACACGCCGGCGTCCGTGACCGGGAGGTTCTTGCTCGGCAGCACGTAGTCGGCGCGCAGGTTGCCGGGGGCCCCGTCGGCGAAGTCAGCGGTGTCGAAGCGCGGGTCGCCGGTGTGGGTCTCGTTGCCCCCCTCCTGAAGCGCGGACGCCTCGGCGCCGCCGTCGCTGGCCGGGGTGATGCGGCTGTTGATGCGGTGGTGGTCGAGCAGCTGGTGGATGGCCCCGGCCGTCGAGTCGCCGTCGTTGGGGTCGGCGTTGTAGTCGCCGGCGATGACGAACCGCTCACCGGAGGCGAGGCCCCCACGGACGCCCTCGTCGTCGTAGATGTAGGCCGCCCGCCGGCCGCCGGCCACGTAGTCGGCCCAGAAGCGGATCTCGTCGTGGTTCTTGGTGCCGTTGCGGTCCTCGGCGCCGTCGAAGGTCGGCGGGGTCGGGTGCGCGGCGAGCAGGTGCACGGTCTTGGGGCCGACCTGGACGGGCACGTCCCAGTGCGACTTCGACGACAGGCGGAGCACCGCGAGCTCCTCGGCGGAGTACCAGTCGGCCGGTTCCGGCGTGGCGGGGTTGTCGGGCAACATCGCGCCGGGCATGTCCGCCCACACGAAGTTCTGGAAGGTGCGGACGTCATCGGCTGCGATCGGGTACCTGCTGTACACGACCATGCCGTACTGGCCAGGGAAGAAGCCGAAGCCGTGAGCGTCGTTGGGGCCGCCGACGGCGCCGTTGTTGTCCAGGTCGAGGTCGGTGGGGACGCCGGTGTTCGACGGCGCGATGAAGGAGTACGGGTAGTGGATCGGCGCCTGGCCGTTCTGGCCGACCTCGAGGTAGTTGGTGGAGAACAACTCGTCGTTGCCCGGCGCGTAGTCGAACTCGTTGATCAGGAGCACATCCGGGCGCGTCCGCTGGATGATCTCCGCGATCACGCGGGCCTGCACGTTGTTCGGGTCGGACAGGTCGTCGGCCAGATCGCCGGCGTTGGACCGGTTCAGGGACGCGTTGAACGTCGCGAAGCGGACGTCCTGGTCGACGGCGGGGGCGGCGAGGGCCGGTGCGGCGCCGATGCTGATGGCGAGAGCGCTCGCGATCGAGGCGGTGAGCGCGCGAAGCGTGGTGCGGGAAGTCATGTCGCGCAACCTAGCCACCTCGTGGTGACCCCGGGCGAACAGCACCTGACACGTGGGCGAATTCTGGACCAACGGGACGCCACTCAGTACGAGCCCCACATCCCGTAGGGACGGTGGAGCGCAGCAGGGTAGAGCCTGTCGATGGCCTGCTCGGCATCTGTCCAGTCGACTCCCTTGGCGACGAGGCGGGCGATGAGCGCGCTCCCGACGCGGTGCGTGAGGTGCCGACCTATGACCTCGGCGTGCACCTGTGCCGCGAACTCGGTGTCGGCCCAGGCGTCACCGAACACCGCCACGGCCACGTGCACGACCTGCTCGTCCAGCAGCCCCGCCAACCCCTTGTACTCGGGGCGGACGATCGGAACCGGCGGCGGCTGGAGGAGCATGACCTGCCTCCAGTCGTGGTCCGGATCCTCGAGCACTTCGCGTAGGCGCGGCAGGAGACGATCCAGCGGACACTTCCGCTCCTGCACGGGCAGGAGGAGCCGCAGGCGGGCGTTCATGCCCTGACTGCCTCGTCCGAACTGGGCGGCGAGCTCCTCGAGTGCGGCGCCGGCCCTGACGGCGGCGACGAGCTCGGCGAGCGATTCATCGGTCCACGGGACAGGCTTGGTCGCGCGGGGCGGGGTGGGCGTTGGGTGCAGGGACATGGGCTCCTCCTTCTCGGCGTCAGGACGATGGGCGGAGGGGACGTCCTTCCGTCATCGGAGGTGTTGTCCGCGTGTTGTCCGTCGGGCCGGTGGAACGAGCGGGTGCGGTGGTGAAGTAGCCTCGGACGGGTGCCCAGCCGAACCGACCAGATCCTCGACGCCGCTGTCGAGGCGATCGGCGGCGCCCCACGCGAGGGTCAGGTGGCCATGGCCCGCGCCATCGACCACGCGTTCGTCGAGAAGGAGCACCTGCTCGTCCAGGCTGGGACGGGCACCGGCAAGTCGCTGGGTTACCTGGCGCCGTCGCTGGCCCACCTGGCGGAGAACCCGAGGGGTCGCGTCGTCATCGCGACGGCCACCTTGGCACTGCAAGCCCAGCTGGCGAGCAGCGACATCCCGGCCGCCGTCAAGGCGGCGAGCAAGGTGACCGGCGGCGAGATCACCCACGCGGTCCTGAAGGGTCGAACCAACTACGCCTGCCTCCACCGGGCGCTCGACGGCACCGGGCGGGAGCAGGAATCCCTGCTCGGCGGGGAGGATCTTGTTGACGGCCTCCGTGCCGGCCGGGCGGACGCCGCGTCCGTGCTGGGCGCGGAGGTGCTGGCGTTGCGCGAGTGGGTCGAGGAGGAACTCGAGGCCGACGGCACCGGAGACCGCGACGACGCGCCCACACACACGGCCGCCGCGTGGGCTCAGGTCTCCATTCCCGTGCGCGAGTGCCTGGGGACCACGTGCGCCTTCTTCAACCAGTGCTTCGTCGAGCGTTCCCGCGAGACAGCGCGGAGCTCGCAGCTGGTCGTCACGAACCACGCCCTGCTCGCGATCGACGCCATGCACGGCAACACCGTCCTCCCCGAGCACGACCTCCTCGTCATCGACGAGGCACACGAACTGACGGCACGCGTGACCGGCGCCGCCTCGCACGAACTCAGTCCCCAGCAGCTGGAGCGGGTGTCCCGCCGCTGCACGACGCACTTGGAGGACGACGACCTCGCCGTGGAGTTCGCGGACCTGGGGGACGCGTTGGGGAAGGTGCTGGCCGACGCCCGCCTGGAACGGATCGAAGACCCGGATTCACCCGTCCTCACCGTCGTCGCCCACATCCGCGACGTGGCGCGGCGGGTGGTGAGCGCCCTCAAGTCGGAGGACCCCGACGCGAAGCAGGCCGCGGCCGCCGCCAAGGAGGTCTTCGACATCGCGGAGGCGATGGGAGCGCTGAAGGACACGGACGTCCTCTGGGTGAGCGAGCGCGAGCGCTTCGGTCGCTGGCTCGTGGTCGCACCGCTGGACGTCGCGGGCCTCTTGCGCGAGAAGGTGCTGTCGAACACGACCACCGTCCTCACCTCGGCCACGTTGAAGCTGGGTGGTGACTTCGAGGCGGCCGCGGCGTCCGTCGGGCTGCGGCGCAACGAGCGCGTGCTCGACACCGAACCGGAGGAGCGCACCGGGTTGGAGTGGCGGGCTCTCGACGTGGGTTCGCCCTTCGACTACGCCCGACAGGGGATCCTCTACGTCGCTCAGCACCTGCCCAACCCGCGCCGCGAGGGCATCACCCCCGAGGCACTGTCGGAGGTCGCCGAACTCGTGTGGGCGGCGGGTGGCCGCACGCTGGGACTGTTCGCCTCACAGCGGAACGCCGAGGCCGCCGCCCGGCACTGCCGCGCGGAACTGCCGAAGATGACCATCCTGTGCCAAGGGGACGCGCAGCTGTCGGAACTCACGCGCCGCTTCATCGCCGAACCCCACACGTGCCTGTTCGGGACGCTCAGCCTCTGGCAGGGCGTGGATGTCCCGGGGGAGACCTGCCAACTCGTCATCATCGACAAGATCCCGTTCCCCCGGCCGGACGAGCCGCTCATGCAGGCCCGCCAGAAGGCGGTGGCGGACGCCGGCGGCAACGGCTTCATGGCCGTGGCCGCCAGCCACGCCGCCCTGCTGCTGGCGCAGGGGTCCGGACGCCTCATCCGGCGGACGTCCGACCGTGGCCTGGTCGCTGTCCTCGACCCGCGGCTGCGGACGGCTCGCTACGGCGGCTACCTGCGGGCGTCCATGCCGGGGTTCTGGTCGACGACCGACCGCGAGGTCGCCGTCAACGCGTTGCGGCGCCTCGCCGGCGCGTGAGGCTCACTCACCCCACGCGAGGGCGGCCGCCGGTGGAACACGGGACGCCCGGATCGATGGCAGGACGGACGCCAGCCAGCCGGCCAGCAGCGCCACCGCCGTGATGAGCGCCAGGCGCAGCCACGGGATCGTCGGCACCACATCGGCCTCTGCCGCGAGCAGCGCCGCCACGCCGGCGAAGCCGTACAGCGACCCGAGCAGCAATCCCAGCACCACCGCAACAGCGGCGAGCAGGACCGCTTCCCACCCGAGCGCGAACCCGCACGTTCGCGGCGTGCTCGCCGAAGGTCATCATGAGGGTGACCCCGTCGATGAGCTGGAGATCCTTGCCCGCGAGGAGGACGCCGTTGCCGAGCCCGTCCACGGTCGGGGAGTCAGACGCGGCGCAGGACCGCGGTCACCTTGCCGAGGATGGTTGCCTCGTTGCCGTCGATGGGCTCGTACGCCTGGTTGTGGGGGAGCAGCCACACCTGGCCCGGGGTCCGCTTGAACGTCTTGACGGTCGCCTCGCCGTCGATCATCGCCGCGACGATGTCGCCGTTGTTCGCGTCGGGCTGCTGGCGGACGACCACGTAGTCGCCGTCGCAGATCGCGGCGTCGATCATCGAGTCGCCCTTGACCTCGAGCAGGAACAGCGTGCCCTCGCCGACCAGGTCGCGCGGCAGCGGCAGCACCTCCTCGACGTGCTCCTCGGCCAGGATCGGACCGCCGGCCGCGATGCGCCCGACCATGGGCACGTCGACCGATCGGGAGACGTGCACGTCCTCACCGAAGCCGGACGCCGGGGGCGCGGCCCCGGCCGGGGCGGGGGAACCGGGAGTGGCGGGCCTCATCGAGTCGGGGAGGTGCACCGCCAGGGCGCGGGGACGCTTGGGATCACGCGTGAGGAAGCCCTTGCCCTCGAGGACCTTCAGCTGGTGGGTGACGCTGGACGGGGAGGCGAGGCCGACGGCATCGCCCATCTCGCGGATCGTGGGCGGGTAGCCGCGGGACTCGATGGCCTCACGGATCGTCTCGAGGATGAGTCGCTGTCGGATCGTCAGGCCGTGAGAATCCTCCGGCCCGTCGGGGAGTTGGCGGACCTTGCCGATGCGCGCGATCTCGTCATCGGTCGGGCGCCCGCGCCGGGTCTGCCTGGGGATGGGCCGCTTGCCGCCGCCCCGCTTGTCATCCGTCGTCGCCATGGGCTCACGGTAGGACAATCCGACGCATCATTCAAACACATGTTCGGGTGTGTCCGGCGCGGTGTTGTCGCGGTGCGGGGGAGGCGTGCGCAGAAATTGTCGGACCCGGCTGGGACGGTTCTGGTGTCGTACGAAACGCTGAACACCTGTGCGAATGGTGCTTGCAATCGCAGGAGTGTTCGATAATACTGGTCGAACAGATGTTCGAAGAAGGAGCAGCCATGACCGCCGAGTTGCTGGACTACACGACCGGGGCCGACGTGGTCTCGCGCCGCATCCGAGCCGCGCGCTCCGCTTCGTCCGTGCAGGCCACCGGACGCCCTGCGAGCGCCCGTGCGGAGGAGCGGTGGGGTGCCCAGGCCCGCGCCTGTGAGGTCTCGCGTCCGGCAGTCGCGCTCGCCGCGCCGAGTGCCACGCGCCGGCTGGAGTGGACCCCGCGCGGTGTCGCCGTCCTGGTGCTGCTGGTGGCTCTGGTCGTCGGCATCATGGTCGCCACGCTGGTCGGGGCGTTCCTGGCGGTGAGCAACGAGCCGATGCATGCCGGTGCGTCCTCGGTGGTGGCGCTGGCCGCGCCCCAGCCGGCGAGTTGACGACTGGCGAGGGCCCCGGGGTCGCCGAGCGCGACCACCGGGGCCCTTTGGTCGCTTTGTGTCAATGGGTCGCCGTCCTGGGAAGACACCCCGGGACAGGGTTGCTTTGTGCTCAGGAGGCGCCTAACCTCTACATGTAGTAGTTACATCGTTGTTTTTCGTCCACAGCTTGTGGTCGTTCACCCACACGATGTACACGGTTCGTCCACATGTTCCTCCACAGCGGGGGGCGTTGCCGAGGGGAGGTGGGGTCGATGTACTGCCCGTATTGTCGGTTCACCGATTCTCGCGTCCTTGACTCGCGTGTCGCGGAGGATGGTAGTTCCATTCGCCGTCGCCGCGAGTGCCGGTCCTGTTCCAAGCGGTTCACCACCCTGGAGCAGATGCAACTCGTGGTCGTGAAGCGGTCCGGCGTCATCGAGCCGTTCTCGCGCGAGAAGGTCGTCACCGGCGTCCGGAAGGCCTGCAAGGGTCGTCCGGTCACGGAGGCCGACCTCGCCAAGCTCGGCCAGAAGGTCGAGGAGACCCTGCGAGCGAGCGGTTGCGCCGAGATCCCCGCCGACGACGTCGGTGTCGCCATCCTGGGCCCGCTCCGTGATTTGGACCCCGTCGCGTACCTCAGGTTCGCGTCCGTCTACCAGCACTACCAGTCGGTCGAGGACTTCGAGGCCGAGATCGCCCGGCTCCGAACCGCTGGAGCCGGCGACGAGTCGATCGCCGTTCCGGCTCAGACCGCCGAACAGCTGTTCTGAACCAGCCGCCGCGCGCGGTTCGCGCAGACAACCATCACCTCAGGAGGAGAGAAGTGACCGAGACCAAGCAGGCACCCCGCCGGCCGGCGGCCAAGCCCAAGGGGCTGACCATCGACCGCGTGTACACCACCGAAGGCGTCCACCCCTACGACGAGGTCACCTGGGAGCGTCGCGACGTCATCCAGACCAACTGGAGGACGGGCGAGAACGTCTTCGAGCAGCGTGACGTCGAGTTCCCCGACTTCTGGAGCCTGAACGCGTCCACGATCGTCACCACCAAGTACTTTCGCGGCGCGCTCGGCACCGCCCAGCGCGAGAACAGCCTCCGGCAGCTGATCGACCGCGTCGTCGGCAAGTACACCGAGGCCGGCCGCGAGAACGACTACTTCGCCACGGACGCCGACGCCGAGGTCTTCGAGCACGAGCTGACCTGGATGCTCCTCCACCAGGTCTTCAGCTTCAACTCCCCGGTGTGGTTCAACGTCGGCACCAAGAGCCCGCAGCAGGTCAGCGCCTGCTTCATCCTGAGCGTGGATGACTCGATGGAGTCGATCCTGAACTGGTACAAGGAGGAGGGCTTCATCTTCAAGGGCGGCTCCGGCGCCGGCCTGAACCTCTCCCGGATCCGGTCGAGCAAGGAGCTGCTGTCCTCCGGCGGCACCGCGTCCGGCCCGGTCTCGTTCATGCGCGGTGCGGACGCCTCGGCGGGCACCATCAAATCCGGCGGCGCGACGCGTCGTGCGGCCAAGATGGTCGTCCTCGACGTCGACCACCCCGACATCGAGGAGTTCATCGAGACGAAGGCGCGCGAGGAGGACAAGATCCGCGCCCTGCGCGACGCAGGCTTCGACATGGACCTGGGCGGCAAGGACATCGTGTCCGTGCAGTACCAGAACGCCAACAACTCCGTCCGGGTGAACGACGAGTTCATGAAGGCAGTCGAGGACGGCGCCCCGTTCGGCCTGCGCGCCCGCATGACCGGCGAGGTGATCGAGAAGGTCGACGCGCGCGAGCTGTTCAACAAGATGGCCAAGGCCGCGTGGGAGTGCGCCGACCCGGGCATCCAGTACGACGACACCATCAACGCCTGGCACACCAACCCCGAGACCGGCCGCATCACGGCGTCCAACCCCTGCTCGGAGTACATGAGCCTCGACAACAGCTCCTGCAACCTGGCGTCGCTCAACCTGCTGAAGTTCCTCAACGACGACGACACGTTCGACGTCGCGAAGTTCGTCAAGGCGTCCGAGCTGATCATCACCGCGATGGACATCTCGATCACGTTCGCCGACTTCCCGACCGAGGCGATCACGCAGACCACCAAGGACTACCGCCAGCTGGGCATCGGCTACGCCAACCTGGGCGCGCTGCTGATGGCCATGGGCCGCGGCTACGACTCCGAAGGCGGCCGCTCCTTGGCCGCCGCCATCACGTCCCTGATGACGGCCACCGCCTACCGTCGCTCCGCCGAGCTCGCCGCCGTCGTCGGTCCGTACAACGGCTACGCCCGCAACGCGAGCGCCCACCAGAAGGTCATGCGCAAGCACCAGGCCGCCAACGACGACCTCAAGGTCGTCGAGCCGAGCGACAGCCCGGTCCACCAGGCCGCCACCGAGCAGTGGGCGCAGGTCGTCGAGCTGGGTGCGAAGAACGGCTTCCGCAACGCGCAGGCGTCGCTCCTCGCCCCGACCGGCACCATCGGCTTCATGATGGACTGCGACACCACCGGCATCGAGCCCGACTTCTCCCTGGTGAAGTTCAAGAAGCTCGTCGGAGGCGGGTCGATGCAGATCGTCAACCAGACGATCCCGCGTGCGCTCAAGCGCCTCGGTTACCGCGACGAGGTCGCCGAGGCGATCGTCGCCTACATCGCCGAGCACGGCCACGTCGTCGGGGCGCCCGGCCTGAAGTCCGGGCACTACGAGGTCTTTGACACCGCCATGGGCGAGCGCTCCATCAAGCCGATGGGCCACGTCCGCATGATGGCCGCCGTCCAGCCGTTCCTCTCCGGCGCCATCTCGAAGACGGTCAACCTCCCCGAGTCGGCCACGGTCGAGGACATCGCCGACGTCTACCTGCAGGGTTGGAAGCTGGGCCTGAAGGCGCTCGCGGTCTACCGCGACAACTGCAAGGTCGGCCAGCCGCTGTCCGACGGCAAGAAGAAGGACGAGACGAAGGCCGAGGAGGCCCCGAAGCCCGAGGTGCGCGTCGAGTACCGCCCCCGCCGGCAGCGCCTGCCGAAGACGCGCACCTCGCGCACGACGTCCTTCACGGTCGGTGGCGCGGAGGGTTACCTCACCTCCAGCCAGTACGACGACGGACGCCTCGGCGAGCTGTTCCTGAAGCTGGGCAAGCAGGGCTCGACCCTCGCAGGTGTGATGGACGCCTTCTCGATCGCGATCTCCATCGCGCTGCAGTACGGCGTGCCGCTGGAGACCTACGTCCAGAAGTTCACGAACCTCAAGTTCGAGCCGGCCGGCATGACGGACGACCCGGACCTGCGCATGGCGCAGTCGATCATCGACTACGTCTTCAAGCGCTTGGCGTTGGACTACCTGTCCTTCGACGAGCGCTCCGAGCTCGGCATCTACACCGCCGCCGAACGGGCCCACTACGTCGAGACCGGCTCCTACATCTCGGAGGAGGACGAGGCGCAGATGATCGAGTCCGACTCCCTGCGGAACGACGCGGTCGACGACATGCGCTTCGACGAGTCCGGCCCGAACCAGCCGTCCCTGATCACGGCCGCCCCTGACCTGTCCGGCGCGCACACCACCGCCGAGCTGATGGAGCGGATCTCCGGCCACGCCGTCGATGCGCCGCTGTGCTTCACGTGTGGCACCAAGATGCGTCCGTCGGGCAGCTGCTACGTGTGCGAGGGCTGCGGCTCGACGTCCGGCTGCAGCTGATGAAGCGAGCCAGACTGACGTGATACAACCCGGTGAGAGGGTGCCGTCCAGTACGGCATCCCCTCACCAAGAAGTTTCCGGATCCGTGGGGAGTGTGTCGTAGCGCTGTCCACTCTCGTCTGCGGCGCCAGCTACCTCGGAGGAGGCGGCCACCGCGGCGACCGGCCGGCTGCGATCGACTCACAACTGGTCCTCCTGGGCCGGGTGGATGCTCCGCACCACCCGGCCCAGTGTGAGGCCACGGGCGCCCTTTCATTAATTAACGCCCCACGACAACTCGCTACGATTGCAATGAGCCCCTTGATCGGCACGCAAGTCGCGTGTTACTTTCTTCCCGCCAACCGGCACGCTGCGCAGCAACCCACCCCCCATGGCCTCCCGCAAAACCCTTTCTGGGCGGGGCGCCTTCGGCAGACACGGAGCCACTATGCACATGCGAAGCCTGCTGGGCATTCTTCTGATTGCCCTCATTCTCGGATTCACCCCCCTTTCCGGTGCCTCGGCGACTGAACCCGCCCCCGAGGAGTTCCCGACCGCCTTCGCGGCCGAGCCCGGCGGCGCACTCATCCCTCGCCCGTTCGAGAAGGTCTCAGAATTCCAGTCCGAAATCCCGGGCCTCACCCGCGCCGATTGCGAGAAGCGAGCCGCAGAAGCTCGTCGGCGAGGCGATTCGACGGTGACGGAATGTGTCAGCGTCGAACCCTCCAAGAGGCCAGCATCGCTCGACAACAGCCAACGCGAGATTCTCGCACTGGCGCTTGACGAGTGCTCACAGACGTCAACACCGAACACTGGTTGGTGGGCTGCCAACCGCCGGGAAGCTTGCTCACACCAGCAGTTCGACATTGTGGTCCTCGAGGTTCCCTCCGGGCGCCTCGTGGGCACCGCAAATATGCACGCGGTGCTGGACATGACGGCGCTCTCCGGCACCGCCGGCTGGGCATCTAGCGCGTACATGTGGGTCTGGAACTCGACCGGCATCGGCTTCCCCGAAAGCGCCTCACTACGCCTTTTCGGTTGCAGTGGCTGCACGGGCACCAGCACCTACACTCACCCTAGTTTCGACTCTTGGCGGGGGACCGGCTCCTTCAGCAAGGCAATGGCTCCGGGCGCCATTGAGAGCGGTCTCTCCGGCCGATGGGAGTTCACCCTTTCCTCGTCGAAGTGGTCGAACCGGAGCGTGATTGGAGACCTTTCGTTGGCTTCCTATCGCTGCGACAATGCGATCGGCAATCGCCTCCCAGGGTGCGTATTTTCCAACATATCCGCAATCGTGGGGTTCGCGCAGAGTCTCAACCCCTCGTTCGTTTGGCACATTTACCAGGCGCAGGTTTCTGGGCTCCCAGGCCGAATGTCCTCGGGGACCTACCTCACCCGCATTACGGACACCACGTTGATTGCAAGGAACGGCGCCACTGCCTGCCCCTCGAGCATTACTCGTCCGACCGGGTACCAGTGCGATGAGTATCCGTTCCGAAGCTCCCAGCAAGGTGCTTACACGAGCGGTGGCGGCCTCGCGCGCTCGTTCCCCGGTTGCAGCATGCCGGATCCCCAGCGCACGGGCTCCACGGGTTGGAGCCGCTGCTTCATTCCCTCGTCCCAGAATCTATCGGCTGGGGGAATCCTGGGCGGCTTCTACAGCAACGAACGGATGCTGGCGGGAGATCGCTTCCAAGTTGGGTACTTGCCCTGATGCCTGAGGTCCGCCATTGGGAACAGCTGGCGTTCGCTTCTGCGCGCCAGCTGTTCCTGGCCCCGTTGGGGGTGTCGCCGGTTTGGATCGGCGAAGACGTGAGCCTCGCCGCGGTGACGCACGACGCAACCGCCCTGATCATCGTGACGGGCTGTGCGGAGGGCACTGTACGTGTGCGGATGGAGCTCTGGGACGAAGAGCCCCCGTGGCCGCACAGGTGGCCTGACCAGGTTGAACTGGCCATGTGGCTCGCTGGGCCGCTACGGCTGTCCTCGCCCTACTGGGCCGACTCGTTCGAGGATGTGCTCGGCCCTACACGCGCGGGAAGACACCTGCTGAGAGTCAGTGCGCGCGATAGGGATGAGCACGCCGACCTGAGCGTCGAGCGGTCAGGGGAGGCGTATCTCGTGCAAGCCTGGCCCGAGAAGTCCGGCTCTTCGGGATCTCGGGTGGGGGTGAGCGGGACACGCCGGTGAGGGCGCGGTCGGCGAGGTAGGCGGCCGGGGCCCTGAGGATCAGGAGTTACCACACTGCTGCACCGAGGACCCCGACCTGTGTCGTGGGCAAACAAGGGGTGACCGAAGCCGAGGAACTCGACGGTCGCGACGACCTCCCCGAAACGCTGCTGCTGGCCGGCGTGCTGGACGGCGAAGTGGTCGCGTCCGGGCGGCTGCTCGACCTCGACACGCCTTCGGTTCACATCGGACGGGTCGCCGTGCTGCCGTCGGTCCGGGGAACCGGTCTGGGGCGAGTCCTCATGCGGGGGGGGGCGAGCGGATCGCGGCCGAGCGCACGGACGGCCCGCTGACGTTGGTGCTCGAGGCGCAGGAGTACGCCGAGGGATTCTATGCCTCGCTCGGCTTCGAGCGGACGCCCCGCGAGCGCTTCCAGGACGCGCGCATCTGGAACGTGGAGATGACCAAGCAGGTGCGCTGAGCCACGGCGCCCGTCAATCGCCCGTGAGGTGGGCGAACGCCATCTCGAGGTCTCTGCGGTGTTCCTCGACGGGCAGGCCCGCCAGGCTGGGCAGGCGGCCGATCCGCAGCATGGCCAGCCCGTGCACGGTCGACCACATGATGCGCACCGCGACCTCCTGGGGGACCGCCAGGTTGTCCTCGGCGGCCAACTCGCTGGCCAGGTCGTCGAGTGCGGACAGCGCCCGGGCGCTCGGCTCGTTCCTCGTGGTGCGCCTGCCACGGCTGAACATGAGCCGGAACATCTGGGGGTGGTCCTCGGCGTACTGGAGGTACGCGAGCCCTACTTCGACGACCCGTCGGAGTGCACCGTCGTCGCTCGGGACAGCGCGGATCGCTGCCGTGAGTTCGGTGAAGCCCATGGTGGCGAGTTCACCGAGCAGGGCCGCGCGGTCGGCGAAGTGGCGGTAGGGGGCCGCGACGCTCACGCCGACCTCCGCGGCGGCCCTCGCCACGGACACGCTCTCGAGTCCGTACTCCTCGAGTTGGCGGCGGGCCGAGGTCAGCAGGGCTCGGCGCAGGTCGCCGTGGTGGTACGCACGGGGTTCGGCCATGGACGCGGAGACTTCCTTCCGAGGGGTGCTGCGGTGGTGAGTGCGCGACGGAGCCACTATCGCACAGGACCACGGAGTTCGGGAGGTGCGTTGGGACGGGCTCAGGTCGGGCCGACGACCCGTTCCAGGGCGTCGAGGACGTCCGGCCTGCCGGCAAGGGTGAGCGCCCGCTGCGGTCGGCCGACCCCCGGACCCCGCACGGTGAGGCCCGCCTCCTCGGCGACGACCCAGGCTGCCGCGTGATCCCAAGGGTTGAGTCCTGCCTCGTAGTAGGCGTCCAGCCGCCCAGCGGCCACGGCACACAGGTCGAGGGAGGCGGCCCCATGGCGCCGGATGTCCCGCACGAGGGGGAGGAGCGTGGCCACCGCCCGGCCCTGTCGACCCCGGAGGGCCGCGTCGTAGGCGAACCCCGTCCCCACCAGCGAGGTGGCGAGGTCGGGGGAGGGGGAGGCCATCAGCACCGCCACCGACTCGCCCCGAACCAGGCGTGCCCCACCACCACGTCGGGCGGCGAACAACTCGCCGGACACTGGATTGAAGACGGCCCCCGCCACGGACCAGAAGCCGCCGTCCACGTGGGCGTCCCCGACCACCGCAGCCACGCTGACCGCGTACTCACCGTTGTCGTAGAGGTAGTTGACCGTGCCGTCGATGGGGTCGACGAGCCAGGTGATGCCCGACGTCCCGACCCGCTCACTGCCCTCCTCGCCGACGAGCCCGTCCTCGGGACGTCGCTCGCCCAGCAGGCGCTTGGCCAGGGCCTCGCTGCGCCGGTCCATTTCGGTGACGATGTCGACCGCGCTGGTCTTGGTGCCCGCCACCTCCACGTGCGCGGGGCGTTCGTCGACGATCAGGCGTCCGCAGGCCCGCGCCACGTCCACGGCGACCGCCAGGAGCGAATCGAGCTCGTCGGACGGGGGCAGGGAAGGCGTCACCATGGCACCAACCCTGCCACTGAGATGCATCGATCTGGTTACGTCTGCGTGTCTCCGCATGCGAAGTGGGGGCGAGACGCGTCTTCAGTGCGAAGATTCCACATCACCAATGCACGACCGAGAGAGGAATCCTCGTGACCACGCTACGCTCCGTCGCCCTGGCCGTCGTGGCCGGCGCCACCGCGCTCACCCTGGCTGCCTGCGCCAACAACTCCGCCCAACCGGCTCCCGCCTCCACCGCGGGGGGCAACGCCGGCAGCGAGATCGCGCTCGTCAGCCCGGGCAAACTCACCGTCTGCACGCACCTGGCGTTCAAGCCGTTCCAGTACAAGGACTCGTCCGGAAAGATCGTCGGCTACGACGTCGACCTGATGGACCTCGTCGCCAAGGACCTGGGGGTCACCCAGGAGATCGTCGACATCTCCTTCGACCAGATCACCTCCGGCTCGGTCTTCACCGCCAAGAAGTGCGATGCCGGCGCCGCTGCGATCACGATCAAGCCGGAGCGCGCCAAGGCCGCCACGTTCTCCCAGCCGTACTTCGACTCGACGCTCGCCCTGCTGGTCAAGACGGACTCCGGAATCACCAAGGCCGAGGACCTCAAGGGCAAGGTCGTCGCCGTCCAGACCGACACCACCGGCAAGGACTGGGCTGACGAGAACAAGGACAAGTACGGCTTCGAGCCGCGCGTCTTCGACGACATGCCCACCGGCACCAACTCGGTGCTGGGCGGCGTGACGGCCGGCACCATCAACGACAACGGCGTCCTGTACGACTTCGCCAAGGACAACCCGAGCACGAAGGTCGTGCAGGAGTTCGCCACCGGCGAGCAGTACGGCTTCAACGTCGGCAACGACAACAAGGCGCTGGCCAAGAAGATCGACGAGGTGCTCGACAAGGCCCGTGAATCCGGCGAGTTCAACACCATCTACAAGAAGTGGTTCGGCGTCGACGCCCCCAAGAAGTAGCCTGAGGCTCGCGGCGTCCGGGTGGCCGATTCCGCCGTCCGGACGCCGCGGCGCAGGCCCGCAGCGCTGTCCCGCCCGCCCACGACAGGAGCACGATGACGACCACGACGAGCACGCTCGCGCCCCGCAAGAAGCTGTCGCCGCGCAAGCGCGCCCAGCGCGTCCGTTGGGTCCAGTACGCGGTGTTGGCCGCGCTGCTGCTCGTGATCATCCTCACGGTGGACGGCCGCCAGGTGCAGTCGGTCTTCTTCCGCCCCGACCTGGTCCAGGTGACCCTCACATCCGGTCTGCCGCGCGCCCTGCTGAACACGATCCTCTACACCGGTGGCGCCTTCGTGTTCGGCCTGACGGTCGGCACCCTGCTCGCCCTGATGCGCCTGTCACAGGTGGGCCCCTACCGGTGGATCGCCTCGATCTACATCGAGTTCTTCCGCGGCGTCCCGGCCCTGATCGTCCTGCTGGCCTTCGGCTTGTTGTCGGTCGCCTTCCCGGGCCTCCGCTTCCCACTCGACCCGTTCGGGACGGTCTGGACCGCCCTGGGCATGGTGAGTGCCGCGTACATGGCCGAGACGATCCGCGCCGGCATCCAGGCCGTGCCGAAGGGCCAGGTCGAGGCGGCCCGCAGCTTGGGCATGTCGTCAGGCATGGCGATGCAGCGGATCGTCCTGCCCCAGGCGTTCCGCATCATCACCCCTCCGCTGACCAACGAACTCATCCTGCTGACCAAGGACTCCTCGCTCGTCTACGTGCTGGGGCTCACGGCGTCCGCCTTTGAACTGACGAAGTTCGGCCGCGACATCTCCAACTCCAACGGCAACCTCACACCCCTGGTGATCGCCGGCCTGTGCTACCTGCTCATCACCCTCCCGCTCACCTTCCTGGTGCGGCGCATGGAGGCCCAGTCGAAGAAGGGACGGTGACCGCGATGTCGACCCCCGCGACGGTTCCCGCAGCGATCCCGACCGGCGATCGCCGCGACGAGATCCAGATCTACGACCTGCACAAGAGTTTCGGCGACGTCGAGGTGCTGAAGGGCATCTCCATGACGGTCCACACCGGTGAAGTGGTCTGCATCATCGGCCCGTCGGGATCCGGCAAGTCGACGCTCCTGCGGTGTGTGAACCTGCTCGAGCAGCCGACGGCGGGGCGCATCTTCATCCTGAACGAGGAGATCACCGACCCGGACGCCGACGTCGACGCCATCCGCACGAAGATGGGCATGGTCTTCCAGTCGTTCAACCTGTTCCCGCACCTCACGGTGCTGCAGAACTGCACGATCGGCCCGATCCGGGTGAAGAAGGTCAGCCGAGCGGCTGCGGAGAAGACGGCCCTGGAGTACCTGGACCGGGTCGGGCTCAAGCACCGTGCGGACGCCTACCCGGCCCAGCTGTCCGGCGGCCAGCAGCAGCGCGTGGCGATCGCCCGCGCGCTCTGCATGGACGTGGAGATGGTGCTGTTCGACGAGCCCACCTCCGCGCTCGACCCCGAGTTGGTCGGTGACGTGCTCGAGGTCATGCGCCGCCTGGCCGAGATCGGCATGACGATGATGGTCGTCACCCACGAGATGGCGTTCGCCCGCGAGGTCGCCGACCGGGTGATGTTCATGGACGGCGGTGTGGTGGTCGAGGAGGGCCATCCGGACCAGGTCATCGGCAACCCCCAGCACGAGCGGACCCGTGAATTCCTCGACCGCGTCCTGAACCCCGTCCACGTGAAAACAGGGGCCGAGGACGCCGCCTACGCGGCCCGGCATGCCGGCGACGTGGCGGGGCAGCCCGCGGACGGGGACGAGCCCGAGATCCCGCAGCGCTCGCGGGGCCTCCTGTGAGCCGGGCGTGAAACTGGACGGGCGCGACGGTCAGGCGACCGGGTCCGGGCGTCGGCGCCTCGCCCCGCGGACGCGCCAGACGATGAAGGTCGCCAGCGCGGCGACGGCCACCACGCCGAGGACCACCGCCAGCAGGGGATTGCGCTCCCACACGAGCCCGAGGGCCTCGACGCCCGCCGTCCCGGCGGTGCCGTAGACGAAGGCCCAGATCACGCACCCCAGAGTCACGGCGGGCAGGTAGCGGGACAGCGGCATCCGCGTGGCACCCGCGGCGAGGTTGACGAGGGTCTGGAAGCCGATCGTGAGGAACGACACCGACACGACGGGCGGACCCCACTGGTTGAGTTGCTGGACTGCGCGCTGGTACCCGGGGCTCGCCATCATCTTGGCGGCCCGGGTGCGTTCCGCCCCGCGGCTGATGAGGAGCCCGACCCAGTAGGTGGCGTTGGCCCGCAGGAACACGATCACGAACAGGGCACCCACGATGGCCAGGTAGGGAGCGTCCCAGCTCATCGGGTTGATGTTCACACGTCTTCCTTCCTGCTTCTGGCCCCGACCGCCCTGAAGGCGGTCAGGTCCGGACGGCCGCCTGCGTGGCGTCCGCCGCCCGCGTCATGAGCCGCGTCCCCAGGAGCACCATCAGGACGCCCAGGGTTGAGGCGGGCCGTTCCCAGTGCACCACCGTACCGGCCTGCCAAACCAGGAGCGTCCCGAAGCCCAGCACGGCGATGGACAGGACGGACAGGGTGAGGTCCTGCCGGGGGCCCAGCGGAGGGATGAGGCGCAGCTCCAGCTGCCCCAGCAGGGGGACCACGAACGCGATGACGGCCAGCGAGGCCACGGCCAGCACGGCGGGGGAGAGCAGGACCTGTGCCGTCGCCGGCCACGCCAGCGCGAGGAGGGCGAGCGCGCCACCCGCCACGGCGATGCAGGGGATGTGCCACAGGTACACGCTCACCATGAGCGCGTTGAGGACGCCGAGGACGCGCTCGACCCGCGGCGGCAGCGTGGCCAACACACCTGAACGCTCGAGCAGCCCGAGGACGCCGCACTGGGCCAGCGCCAACGCCGCCATCGCCAGCGTCGGGGGCTGGACATTGGCGATGGGCAGGTCGGCGAACCCCACGGAGGTGGGTGGGTAGCCGAGGACGAGGACGAGGACGGCCACCGACGCGGCCCCCGCCACGATGGACGCCCACGCGACCCAGACCGGCCCGCGGCGCCACCAGCCGCGCTGGTAGGCGATGCCGAACTGGTGCACCAGCGGCCACACCAACGCCATGTTGAGGTTGCGGAGCTGCCAGTGCCCCGTCGAGAAGGACCAGGCGTCCACACCCGCGGCCGCGAGCGCCAGTGCCACCATCGGCCACACGCCCCAGCGGTCGTGCCAGCGGACCGCGTACGGCGCGACGACCATGATGCCCAGGTAGACGGTGATGAACCACAGCAACTGCATCAACAGCCGGCTCAACTCGGACGCGGCGTCCAGCCATCCGGCCCACGCGGCCAGGGACGAGACGACGGCGCTGACGAAGACGAACACGACGAGGGGACCGACCAGGCGGCGCCCCCGGCTCGCCAGGTACGTGGCCAGACTGTCCCCGTCCCGGCGCATCCGATCGATGGTGAGCGTGTTGGCGAAGCCTCCGGCCACGAAGAACAGCGGCATGATCATGAGGACCCAGGTCAGCGGGTAGAGCCACGTCGGGGCAGCCCAGGGCACCAGCGTGAGGCCCGTGTCGGTCAGTTCGATGCGGTAGAGCAAGGTGTGGAACACCACGACCACGATCACGGAACAGGCGCGCGCGACGTCGATCACATGGTTCCGCCGCCCCGACTGCACCGCGCCATGGTACCGACGACTAGGGTGTGCGTCTGTGCAGGGCGCGATCAGTGGCGTTTCCACCATCTGGGTGGTCATCGCGGTGGGGTGGTTCATCGCCCACCGCGGACTGGTCACCCATCAGGGGCGCAAGCTGATGTCGATGCTGGCCTTCACCGTCGGCTCGCCCGCCCTGCTGTTCTCCCTGATGCTGAAGGCGGACCTGGCCCACGTCTTCTCCCGGACGGTGATCGTCTCGATCCTCGCCGTGGCCGTGGCCGGGGGGCTCTACCTGGTGGTCGCCGTGCCCGTCTTCAAGCAGTCCCTCGGCGACGGCGTGATCGGGTTCATGTCGTCCTGCTACACGAACGCGGCGAACTTCGGCCTGCCCGTCGCCCTCGCGCTGTTGCACGACGGCACCTGGGTCGCCCCGATCATGCTCCTGCAGCTCGCGTTCATCATGCCGATCTGCCTCGCGATCCTCGACGTGGCGAGCGGACGCAGCGTAGGGGGCAGGGGCGGTCCCTGGCGCTACCTGCAGCTGCCGTTCCGCAACCCGATCACGATCGGCATCCTCGCCGGGTTGGTGCTCAACCTGATGGGCGTGTCCCTCCCCGATGTCGTGATGCGGCCCATCGACATGATCGGCGGGATCGCGTTGCCGTTGATGCTCCTGGCGTTCGGCGTCTCGATGCGGCTGGATCCCCTTCCCGGGGCCGGCCCGCACCGTGCTCCAATGTGGGTGGCGGTGCTGCTCAAGGTCGTCGTCCACCCACTGGCAGCCTGGCTGATCGGGACCCTCATGGGCCTGCAGGGACTCGACCTCTACGCCGTGACGGTCCTGGGGGCCCTGCCCGCGGCGCAGAACGTCTACGTGACGGCCTCGCGCTACGGCGAGGGGGAACTCCTGGCCCGCGACGCGGTCTTCTGGACGACGATCCTGTCGGTGGGCTCGCTGCTGGTCATCGCGGCACTGCTCGGCTGAGTCTAGGTTGGGAGACGTGAGCGAAGATCCCAGCCTGGCCTCCGATGTCTCCGACTTCGACTTCGACCGTTCCACCCTCGAGTCGTGGCGGCGGTTCAGCGACCGCCTCGCCGAGGTGCTGTCGGTGATGGACGCCGGCGCCACCCTCGCCATCGGCTCGCTGGCCGAGGACGGCGAGACGGCGCCGCACGTCCGGTTCCGGTGTGGTGAGGGCGGTGTCCTCGTCGCCCGGGCGACGACCGAGGGGCTGGGGGAGGACGCCCGGCTGGAGCTCGCGGCATCCGGCTGGACGCCCGTGGCGGACGTACCCGGCACCTACGAGCGGGAGGGGACGCAGGAGGAGTCGGACGCCTTGGCGACAGCGACGTCGGCGGCGTTGCGGGAGGTCCACGGCGTCCAGCACCCGGCACTCCTGGCGCCCGACCACCTGGCGGAGATCCTCACGCCGGCCCCGGTGGAGGGCCAACCCGGCGCGCTGGAGCCGCGGCGCACCGAGCCGATCCTGGCGCGGACCGTCGAGGAGTTGGACGCCGCTGTCCAACGGGAGCTCACCCAGGTCCTCGGCTTCGAGCCCCTGAGGGACAACGCCGGTGACCTGAGCCTGCGCGTCGGTTCGACGATGGTGCTGGTGCGGGTCTCCCTGGACGCGCAGGAGGTGCTCGTCTTCTCACCGCTGGTCCACGACGTCGAGGGGCGGACGCGGGCGATGGAGGTGCTCAGTGACCTCAACACGGATGCGCGCTGGGTGCGCTTCCAGCTGATCCGCGACAGCGTCTACGTGAGCATGTCCGTGCCGGCGGATCCGTTGATCCCAGCGCACCTGCAACGCGCGTTGCGGGTCGTCTCCCTCATCAGCGACAGCATCGACGACATGCTGGCCCAGAGGCTCCGCGGGCGGACGACGTTCGAGGGTGGGGACGAGGCGGGAACCCTGTAGTCACCCCGCAGGTACCTCGCCGTCGAGATACTCGATGTCGTGCGTATTAGTCTCAGTGACAAATTCGGCAACAGGCTGTCTTGGTATCCGAGCCTCGATTAGCGTGAGCCCCATGGCAGAGCTACTCCCCAAGTTGGATGACTCCGAACTGGCCTCGATCGACGCCTGGTGGCGCGCGAACAGCTACCTGACGGTGGGCATGATCTACCTCCAGGCGAACCCGCTGCTGCGCGAGCCGCTGAAGGCCGAGCACATCAAGCCCCGACTGCTGGGCCACTGGGGGACCTCCCCGGGCCTGGCCTTCATCTGGGCGCACACGTCACGCCTGATCAAGCGGACGGGCCAGCAGTGCCTCTACATCACCGGCCCCGGCCACGGTGGCCCCTCGATTGTCGGCGCCTCGTACCTCGAGGGCACCTACACCCCGGCGTTCCCTTACGCCACGCAGGACGCCGAGGGCATGCTCAAGCTCTTCCGCACGTTCTCCGCGCCGGGTGGCATCCCGTCCCACGCGTCCGTGACGACTCCCGGTTCGATCCACGAGGGCGGCGAACTCGGTTACGCGCTGATCCACGCCTTCGGCTCGGTGTTCGACAACCCCGACCTGCTGACCGTCGCCGTCGTGGGTGACGGCGAGGCCGAGACCGGCCCGCTCGAGGGGTCCTGGAAGGGTGTCTCCTTCCTCAACCCGGAGCACGACGGCGCCGTCCTGCCGATCCTGCACCTCAACGGCGGCAAGATCGCCGCCCCGACCGTCCTGTCGCGCAAGCCGCGCGAAGAGGTCCGGAAGCTCTTCGAGGGCCACGGCTACGAGGTCATCGAGGTCGAGGGCCAGGAGACCCCCGACATGCACCACCAGTTCGCCGAGGCGCTGGCCCAGGCCTACGCCAAGATCAAGGCCATCCAGGAGGAGGCCCGCAGCGGCAACTGGGACGGCAAGCGCCCGGTCTGGCCGATGATCATCCTTCGCTCGCCGAAGGGCTGGACCGGTCCCGAGAAGCACAACGGCAAGCAGATGGAGGGCACCTGGCGCTCGCACCAGGTTCCGCTGTCGGACGTCAAGGCGAACGCCGACTCGCTCGCCGAGCTCGAGGAGTGGATGCGGTCCTACAAGATCGACGAGCTCTTCAACGAGGACGGCTCACCGTCCGACCTGGTGCTCGCCGCCAACCCGGACGACGCCGACCTGACCATGTCCGGCACGCCGTACGCCAACGGTGGCCGCCTCATGAAGCCGCTCGTCCTGCCTGACTTCCGGTCGATGGCCGTCGAGGTCAAGGAGCGCGCGGCCGAGAAGCTCGAGTCCACCCGCAAGCTGGGCGAGTTCATGCGTGAGCTGTACCGGAACAACCCGGACAACTTCCGCCTGTTCTGCCCCGATGAGACCAACTCCAACCGCATCGGTGCCGTGTTCGAGGTCTCGGACCGCACCTGGATGGAGGCCGTCACGGCCGACGACGAGAAGCTGAGCCGCAGCGGCCGCGTCATGGAGGTGCTGTCCGAGCACAACACCCACGGGTGGCTCGAGGCCTACAACCTCACCGGCCGCCACGGCCTGTTCGCCACCTACGAGGCGTTCGCCATGGTGTCGGCGTCCCAGACGATCCAGCACGGCAAGTGGCTCCAGGAGGCCGACGAACTGTCCTGGCGCGAGTCCATCCCGAGCCTGAACATCCTCGTGAGCTCCACCGCGTGGCGCAACGACCACAACGGCTTCAGCCACCAAGGCCCCGGCATGCTCCAGCTGCTGCTCAACATGGGTCCCAAGGCCGCCCGCGTGTACCTGCCGCCGGACGCGAACTCCCTGCTGGTGGTGTCCAACCACGTCTTCCAGTCCACCGACAAGGTGAACCTGATCGTGCAGGACAAGCAGCCGCAGCCGCAGTGGCTCTCGTTGGAGGAGGCAGAGGCCCACTTCGACCAGGGTGCGTCCGTCTGGGACTGGGCGGGCAACGAGGACGGCAGCCGTGATCCCGACATCGTCCTGGCCTGCGCCGGCGACATCATGACCATGGAGACCGTGGCCGCCGCCGAGATCCTGAGGAAGAAGTTGCCGGCGCTCGCCACGCGCGTGGTCAACGTGGTCAACCTGATGACCCTGCGCCGTCCGAAGGACCACCCGGAGGGCATGTCGCCCACGATGTTCCGGGAGCTCTTCACCGACACCCAGGACGTCGTCTTCGCGTTCCACGGGTACCCGGGTGGCATCCACCAGCTCGTGCACGGGCGGCCGAACCCCGACCGCTTCCGTGTGCGTGGCTTCATCGAGCAGGGCACAACGACCACGCCGTTCGACATGGTCGTCCGGAACCGGGCCTCCCGCTACCACCTCGTGATGGACGCCATCAACAACGCCAAGCGGCTCCCGCGCGGCGCCGAGGAGCTCAAGAAGTGGTGCGAGTCGCAGCTCGAGCGTCACGAGGCATACATCCGTGAGCACCTGGAGGACATGCCTGAGGTGCGCAACTGGAAGCTCGGGGAACTGTAAGCTCCCCATCGTGACTGACCTTGGCTACATAGTGACGATCGACCCCGACGAGTGTCGCCGGCTTCTCGGCGACGCCGTCGTGGGTCGGGTGTCCTGGGTCTCCCGGACCCGGGGCATCCAGGTCCTGCCGGTGAACTATGCGCTGGTGGAGGACCGGATCGTGTTCCGCGTGGACGAGGGCAGCATCCTCGCTGAGCTGACCCGGTCGGTGGAGGTCGCTTTCCAGGTCGACGACCTGGACCAGCAGACCGCCACCGGCTGGGCCGTGCTCGTCCAGGGCAACTCCGGCCCGTGGGACGGCGAGGTGCCCGCTCTCAAGACGTGGGCACCCGGCTTCCGTGACGTGGCCATCGCCATCGAGCCGACGCACTGGTCGGGTCGGATCGTGTCGGCCGACGACGAGGACGAGGCCTGATCGCGTCCCCCCCGCACTGCCGGGGACGTGGCCGCCGGGGCCCCTAGACTCGGCCCGTGCCCTACCCTGAAACCCGCCGCTCCGACGTCGTCGACATCCTGCACGGGGTCTCGGTCCCCGATCCTTACCGCTGGCTGGAGAACGCCGACGATCCCGAGGTGACCGCGTGGGTCGCCGAGCAGGGGAAGCATGCCGAGGACGCGCTGGCCGGACTCCCCGGGCGACCTTGGTTCCGAGACCTCATGGACCGCATCGTGACGCGGCCCCGCGCCGGAGTCCCCGTCCAACGGGGCGGTCGGTGGTTCGTCAGCCGCAACGACGGCTCCACGGCCCAGGACGTCTGGTACACCGCCTCCACCCTCGACGAGCTCCGAGCTGGGGGAGACGTGGTCCTCGACCCCAACACCTGGAGCCCCGACGGCACCGTGGCGCTCTCGACCTTCTCCGTGGCCCGTGACGGCTCCCTCCTGGCGTACGCCCGGAGCGAGGGCGGTTCGGACTGGCAGCGCTTCCGCGTGCGCGACCTCACCACCGGTGCGGACCTCGACGACGAGGTGGTGGCCAAGTTCTCGTCCCCGGCGTGGTTGCCCGACCACCGCAGCTTCCTCTACACCACCTTCGACCAGGCCACCGACGCACGCGGGACCTCCACCGAGGGCCTGGGGGCCGCGCGGCTGATGATCCACCGGCTGGACGGACCCGACGAGCTCCTCCTCAGCTTCCCCGACGAGCCGCACACCATGGCGTTCGCGCAGGTCAGCCATGACGACGCCTGGCTCGTCGTCTCGATCGTGCGGGGGACCGAGAACGTGAACCGGCTGTGGGCCCACCCGATCACCACCGAGGATGGACGGTCCACCGTCGGCGAGCCCGTCCAGGTGGTCGACACGGCGGACGCCGAGTACGCGTTCATCCGCACCGATGGTGACCAGCTCTACCTCCAGACCGACCTCGACGCCCCCTTGGGCCGGGTGGTCAAGGTGGACCTGGCGTGGGCGTCCCGGGGTGACGTGCAGTTCGCGGAGGTCGTCCCCGAGCTGCGCGCCACCTTGGGCGCCGTGGAGGCCGCCGGCCACGGTCTGCTGCTGGCCCACCTGGACGACGCCCAGCCGGTCGTCACGTACTGCGACCTGGACGGTTCGGGGGAGCGGGTGCTGGACCTGCCGGCGGGGGCCCTCGTGGCGCTGGACTCCTCGCCGCTGAGGGACGAGGCGTTCGTCGGGGTGAGCACCATCGAAACACCCAGTGCGGCCTTCCACGTGCAGCTGCCCTCCGGGGACGAGGATCCGTCCCTCGAGCGCGTCGACCTCGTGGCGTCCGATGCGGGTGGCTTCGCGCCCGCCCACACCGTGACGCGACAGCGTGCCCGGAGCGCGGACGGCACCGAGGTGCCCTACTTCCTCGTCGTCCCCGACGATGGCCGCACGGGTCCGCGTCCGACGCTCGTGTGGGGGTACGGCGGGTTCAAGATCCCGATCCTGGCCGACTACCGGCCCGGCTGGTCGGCGTGGCTGGCGGCCGGGGGAGCCCTGGTGCTGGCCAACCTCCGCGGCGGCGGTGAGTTCGGGACGAGCTGGTACGACGCCGGACGCCTCGACCGCAAGCAGAACGTCTTCGACGACCTGATCGGCGTGGCGGAGCACCTGATCGCGACCGGCACCACCACCTCGGGCCAGTTGGCGCTGTACGGACGGTCCAACGGCGGGCTCCTGGTCGCCGCGGCCATGACCCAGCGCCCCGACCTGTTCGCCACGGTGGTGCCGGGCGTGGGCGTCCTCGACCTGCTGCGCTTCCACAGGTTCACGATCGGGGCGGCGTGGATGAGCGACTACGGCGACCCGGACACCCCCGACGGCTTCGCGGCGGCATACGCGTACTCGCCGTTGCACAACGTCCGCGAGGGGACCCACTACCCACCCACCCTCGTCCTGACCGCCGACCACGACGACCGGGTCGTGCCGCTCCACAGCTTCAAGTTCGCCGCCGCCCTCCAGCACGCCCAGGGTGGGGAGGCCCCCGTGCTCCTCCGGGTGGAGTCCTCGGCGGGCCACGGCGCGGGAAAGTCGCTGCGAATGGTGGCCGCCGAGTGGGCGGACGTCCTGGCCTTTGTCGCCCACCACACTGGCCTGGAGGTCGGTCCCGAAGCGTGACCCCCCCACGGCCCGCGGATCCTCCCGAGAGCCCGCCGGATCGCGCCACATGCCTGCAACGCCGAGCGCGCCCGGAACGTGGAGCAAGCATGAAGCGCTCACTGACCGCCCTGCTGGGCGCCGCGCTGGTCCTGTCCGGCTGTGCGACCTACCAGGGAGAGCCGGCGTCCACGTCCACCCCCTCGCGCGCGGCGCCGGCCGACGCCACCCCCGCCGATTGCGCCCGCCTGCCCGCCGGGCGCGATGAGCCGGAGTCGCTGGAGCGCGGGATCAGCCGGGTCACGCTCTGCAACGACCCGGGCCACGCGGAGCAGTACGGCTTCCTGGGTCCGACGCCGCCCCCCGACGCCCTCGTCCGCGGCACCGACGCGGTGGCGGAGGCCTACAACGCCCTCGAGGTGGCCCACCTGGAGTCCATGGCCTGCACCGCCGACCTCGGGCCGGCGTACCGCCTGGCTGTCGAGTACCCCGATGGCCGCACGGTCCAGGTGTCGGGGGACCTCTTCGGCTGCCGCGTCGTGGGCAACCGCGTGGGGGCGAACGAGGTGCTCGATGCGGTCACGTCCGCCCTGTGGGCGCAACGCGCCACGATGCCGGCCCCCGAGCGGACCCTCGAACCGGACGCCGTGTGCCGCTCGCAGTCCTCCTGGTTGACGCCGGAGCTGCAGGACACCACACGTGGCGTGGTCTGCACCGGCTTCGACGCCGGTGCGAAGGGGCGGGACATCAGCCCCGAGGACTGGCGGGTCGTGCTCGCCGACATCACGGCGAACGCCAGACCCGCAGGCCCGAACGACTTCCCGTCGGAGTGCGCGCAGGTGGAGCCCAGCACCCTGGTGGGGGTCACCCCCGCGAGGGAGGTGCGCACCCTCCAGCGCATCTGCGACTTCTACAGCTGGCAGGCGGGTCAGGGCCCCCGGCCGTTCGACGAGCAGGCCATGGGGTGGACGCCGGGGGAGCAGGCCAGGGCGATCCTCGGCTGAGCCCCTCGGCCCCGCCCAGGCCTCCGAGTAGCATGGGCGGGCCATGCCCACTGCCGAACCGAACCTCGTCTTCGACCCCGCCCTCCCCATCACCGCGGCGGTGGAGGACATCCGCGCGCTCATCGATGCCCACCAGGTCGTCGTGGTCGCCGGCGAGACCGGGTCGGGCAAGACGACCCAGCTGCCGAAGATCGCCCTGCTCACCGGCCGCAAGCGCATCGCCCACACCCAGCCGCGCCGGCTCGCCGCGCGCACGGTCGCCGACCGCATCGCCCACGAGATGGGCGTCGAGCTGGGGGAGACCGTCGGCTACCAGGTTCGATTCACGCGCAAGGCCACCAAGCAGACCCGGGTCAAGCTGATGACCGACGGCATCCTGCTCGCCGAGATCTCCCACGACCGCGACCTGCGCGCCTACGACACGATCATCATCGACGAGGCGCACGAGCGCTCGCTCAACATCGACTTCCTGCTCGGCTACCTCAAGCAACTCCTGCCGCGGCGTCCGGACCTCAAGGTGATCATCACCTCGGCCACCATCGACACCGCCCGCTTCTCCGAGCACTTCGGGGACGCCCCCATCGTCGAGGTGTCGGGCCGCACCTACCCGGTCGAGATGGTCTACGAGCCGCTGGAGAACGAGAACGACCTCGTGGACGGCATCGCCAGGGCGGTCACCCAACTGCACGCCCTCGGCGAGGGCGACATCCTCGTCTTCTGCTCCGGCGAGCGCGACATCCGCGACGCCGCCGACGCCATCAGCGCCCTGAAGCTGCGCAACACCGAGGTGCTGCCCCTGTTCGCGCGACTCTCGGCCGCCGAGCAGGACCGCGTGTTCAAGCCCCACCCCGGCACCCTGCGCGTCGTGCTGGCCACCAACGTGGCCGAGACGTCGCTGACAGTCCCCGGCATCCGCTACGTCGTCGACCCTGGGTTCGCCCGCATCAGCCGCTACTCCGCGCGCACCAAGGTGCAGCGCCTGCCGATCGAGGAGATCAGCCAGGCCAGCGCCAACCAGCGCGCCGGCCGTTGTGGACGCCTCGGGCCCGGCATCGCGATCCGCCTCTACTCCGAGGAGAACTTCCTCGCGCGCCCGGAGTTCACCGAACCGGAGATCCTGCGGACCAACCTCGCCAGCGTCATCCTGCAGATGGCGGACGCCCGCCTGGGCGCCATCGAGGACTTCCCGTTCGTCGAACCGCCGGACCGCTCGCAGGTGCGCGACGGCGTCCGGCTGCTGCGCGAGCTGGGGGCGCTCCAGGAGGAGGACAAGGACCACCCGGGCCAGCGCCTCACCCGCACCGGCCGGATGCTCGCCCGCCTCCCCATCGACCCGCGCATGGGCCGCATGCTCGTCGAGGCCGGACGCCGCGGCGTCGCCTGGGACGTCCTGCCGATCGTCGCGGCCCTGGCGATCCCGGACGTCCGCGAGCGCCCGAGCGAGAAGCAGGCCGAGGCGGACGCGCTCCACCGCCGGTTCTGGAGCGAGGACGGGGCCGCGAACGCAGCCGAGGGCCAGGCCCACGGCGACCGCGACCCGTCCGACGTCGCCGCCATCTGGCGCCTGTGGGACCACCTGCGCCAGCAGCGCAACGAGCTCTCCGGCAACGCCTTCCGTCGGATGTGCCGCGACGAGTACCTGAACTTCCTGCGCATCCGGGAGTGGCAGGACCTCGTGTCCCAGTTGCGCGAGGTCGTGGGCGAACTCGACCTCGACGCCAACGCGTCCGACCGGGACGCCGACAACCGCCGGCGCCGCGCCAAGGAACCACGCACGGCGTCCGGGCACACGCCGAACTGGGAGGCCGTGCACACCGCGGTCCTGTCCGGCCTGCTGTCCCACGTCGGCCTGAAGGACGAAAAGAGCGTGGCCAAGGGAGCCGCCAAGACGCGCGGCCGGCGTCCGATGGCGGAGTACCTCGGGGCCCGCGGTGCGCGGTTCGCCATCCAGCCGGGCAGCGCGTCCGCCAAGGCGGAGCCGCCGCTGGTGATGGCGGTCGAGCTCGTCGAGACCAGCAGGCTGTGGGCGCGCACGGTCGCGCCGATCACCGCGGAGCAGGTCGAGCAGGTGGGGGAGCACCTCATCACGCGCCAGTACTCCGAGCCACGCTGGTCGGTCTCGGGCGGCCAGTGCGTGGCGGACGAGCGGGTCAGCCTGCTCGGCGTCCCGATCGTCGCGGGTCGCACCGTCAGCTACGGCAGGATCGACCCCGTCGTCGCCCGCCAGGTGTTCATCCAGTCGGCGCTCGTCGAGGGCCAGTGGCGCACCCGCCACCACTTCTTCGCGCGCAACGAGAAGGTCCGCGCCGAGGCCGAGGAGCTCGAGGAGCGCACCCGCCGACGCGACATCGTCGTCGACGACGCCGCCATCTTCGCCTTCTACGACGAGCGCATCCCGGCGGACATCACCTCCGTCGCCCACTTCGACCGGTGGTGGCGCGACAAGCGACGCCAGCAGGACGACCACCTCGACCTGGCCCTTGACGACCTCGTCGACGACACCGATGCGGTGGACGCCGACGCGTTCCCCGACACCTGGACCGTCGGCCCGACCGACCTGCCCGTCAGCTACGTGTTCGCGCCCGGCGCCCACCGCGACGGCGTGTCCGTCGACGTCGACGTCAGCGTCCTCAACCAGGTCGACGCCGCGCCCTTCACATGGCAGGTGCCGGGACTGCGGGACGAACTGGCGACCGAGCTGATCCGCTCCCTGCCCAAGGCGGTCCGGACGCGCTTCGTCCCGGCCCCCGACTGGGGGCGCCGGGCGCTGACGTGGCTCGAGGACCACCCGTCCGGGCCGGCTGGGTCCGAAGGTGACGGGGAGGCTTTCCCCCACGCGCTCGCGCGGGCGCTGACCGCGCTCACCGGGGACCCGCTCGACCCGACGCTGTTCAACCCCGGGACCCTGCCCGACCACCTGACCGTCCGCTACGTGATCACCGACGGCCGGCGTGAACTCGGCGCCGGCAAGGACTTCGAGAGCCTCCGCAAGCAGTTCGCCCCCCGCCTCAACAAGCGGCTCAACGCGGCGGCGTCCGATGTGGTGCACCCGGGCGCGACGACGTGGGAGTTCGGCTCCATCCCGGCCACGCGCGTCGTGGATCGCGACCCGACCCCGCTGGTGGGCTACCCGGCCCTCGTCGACCAAGGCACGAACGTGGGCGTCCGCATCGCCAACACCGCCGAGAAGGCGTCCCGCTGGCAGATGCGCGGCCTGCGCCGCCTCGTGATGCTCGGCTCGCCGGATCCGACGCGCAGCGTGTTCATCCACATGGCGAACGCCGAGAAGATCGCGCTGGCGGCCGGGCCGTACGCGAACCTCAACGCCCTCCTGGCCGACACCCGCCTCAAGGCGACGGGCGACCTCATCGCCGCCCACCGGATCGACCCCGACACCATCCGTGACGAGGCGGCCTTCCGCCGGGTGGTCGACGCCGTCCGCCCGGACGCCGCGGACCGCATGCAGGCCATCACCCGCCTGGCGGCCCGGATCCTGACCCGTCACGCCGAGGTCCGTGCTGAGCTCGCCCGGCGGCCCGACTCCGACACCAAGGCCGACATCTCGGCCCAGCTCGAGAACCTCGTCTTCGACGGGTTCATCGCGGCGACGCCCGAGCCGCACTTCACGCGGCTGGACAAGTACGTGCACGCCATCGATGTCCGGTTGAGGGGATGGACGGCCAATCCGACTCGTGAGGCCCAGAACCTCGAGGTGATCACCGACCTGGAGGACACCTACGCGGACGCGATCTCCCGCTACGAGGTGGGGGAGTTGCCCGCGGCGGCCGTCGAGGTGGGCTGGCTGCTCGAGGAACTGCGCGTCAGCCTGTTCGCCCAGTCCCTCGGGACCGCCCAACCCGTCTCCGCCAAGCGCGTCCGGGGCGCGCTGGCCGCCCTGGCCTGACAGGATCGACGCCATGCCGCCGTCGACAGCCAGCGTTCTGGACGCCGAGCGTCGCCGCCCATCCCTGGCCGCCCTCGGCACCGCGCCGTGGGTCGTCGGCGGGTTGGCGACGGTGGCGTACCTGGTGCTCTCGACGCTGCAGTGGCTGCGGTACGAGTCACCCTCGTGGGACCTCGCCATCTTCACCCAGGTCCTCCAGCGGTACGCGGCGCTCGAGGCACCGATCGTCCACATCAAGGGCGCGGACTACAACATCCTGGGCGACCACTTCCACCCGCTCCTCGTGGTGCTGGCACCGGTGTACGCGGTCTTCCCATCCGCCCACACCCTGCTGGTGGTGCAGTCGGTCCTGCTGGGCGTCTCGGCCTTCTTCGTGGCGGCGTCCGCCCACCACCTGCTCGGACGCCCCGCCGCCTGGCTCGTCGGGCTGGCGTATGCCTTCAGCTGGGGCGTCCAGGAGGCGGCGGCGGTCCAGTTCCACGAGGTCGCGCTCGGGGCGCCCATCCTGGCCCTGGGGCTGTGGTTCCTTGTTCGTGAGCGCTGGGTGGCGGCCACGATCTGGTTCGGCCTGCTCGTGTTCGTGAAGGAGGACCTCGGCGCGACCGTCCTCGTCCTCGGCCTGCTCGTGGCGTGGCGGTCCGGACGCCGGCTGCTCGGCGGGGGCCTCGCCCTGTGGGGCGTGCTCTGGTTCTTCCTCGCCCTGCGGGTGATCCTTCCGGCGATGAACCCCAGGGGACAGTACGACTACGCCGGACACCTCGACCTGGGGGTTGTCCTCGCCGACCCGCTCGGAGCCCTGGCGGGAATCCTCACCAACGAGCAGAAGGTGCTGACCCTGGCCATGCTGCTGGCCTGCACCGGCCTGCTCGCCCTGCGGTCCACCCTCGCATTCGCCCTGCTGCCGACGCTCGGCTGGCGGTTCCTGTCGACGGTGAGCGGGCACTGGGGGCCCACGTGGCACTACAGCCTGGTCCTCATGCCGATCGCGTACGTGGCGGCCACCGAGGGGGCTGTACTCCTGGGGGAATCGCGGCGCGAGTTCCTCCGCGGCTGGGGGAGGAGCGGTCCGGCGATCCTGCTGACGTTCACCCTGGCGATCCTGCCCCAGTTGCCCCTGTGGGAGCTGACCAAGCAGGCGACCTGGCAGGTCGACGGTCCGCGCCAGCGTGCCGCCGTCGCGCTCCTGGAGCGGGTTCCGCGGGGGGCGGTGGTGTCGGCCGACATCTCGCTGATGAACCAGCTGGTGGATCGCGCCGACGTGTACTTCATCGCCAACCAGGGCAACCCCCTCCCGGACCACCTGGTCATCGACAACCTCGCGGGCGGGTGGAGCACGCGCGTCGACGGCGTCCGCCACGGGGCGGCGCTCTACCCCGGCACCCAGTGGCGCCTGTCCTTCGACGAGGAGTCCTACCAACTCGTCGAGCGTGTCGGCTGACCCCTTGGCCGGTCCGTCTCCCCGGCTGGGGCGGGCCGGTAGGGTGGCAACCATGTTGGATCCGGGCGCGCTGTACACGGTGGAGCAGGACGTCTGGGACAGCCTCGCCGGCACCCGGCCCGTGCTCATCCACCTCTTGGAGGGCTATGTCGACGCGGGACAGGTGGCGCGACAGCTCAGCGATCACCTGCTGTCGGACTTCGACCACGAACTCCTGGTCACCTTCGACCACGACCAGCTGCACGACTACCGCTCGCGGCGTCCGCAGATGGTGTTCGACACCAACACCTGGGCCGCGATGACCGACTACCGCCTCGTGATCCACAAGGTGACGGACACCTCCGGGCGGCCCTTCCTGCTCCTGAGCGGTCCGGAACCCGACACCCAGTGGAACCGCACCTGCGCGGCGATCCTCGGCATCGCCGACGCCCTCCACGTGTCGCTCCTGGTCACCGCGCAGGGCGTGCCGATGGGGGTTCCCCACACCCGGCCGATCCTGGTCACGGCTCACGCGAGCGATCCCACGCTGGTCGCCGACAACCCCGTCTGGATCGACAGGGTCACCGTTCCCGGCAGCTTCGCGTCCATGCTGGAGTACCGCTCCGGTCAGGCAGGACGCCTCGCCCGCGGCTTCGTGGCGCACGTGCCGCACTACCTCGCACCTGGCTCGTTCGTGCCCGGCGCGCTCACGGTCCTGGAGCGCATCCGTTCCGTGACCGGGCTCGACCTGCCGCCGGGAGACCTGGCGACCCTGGCGCTGCAAACGCTGTCGCAGCTCGAGGCCGAGATGGCCTCCGACGGTGAGCTCGGGCCGCTCGTCCAGGCCCTGGAGCAGCAGTACGACGAGCTGCAGGCCTCGGGGCGACCCAACGTTCCGTCGGCCGACGAGATCGGAGCGGCCGTGGAGCGGTTCCTGGCCGAGCAGAACGGCGACGACCCGGAGGCACATGGTGCAACACATCAGTGAGGTCCTGGCCCTGCTCGAGCTCGAGCGGAACGGCGACCTCTTCGTCGGCGAACACCCGGACACGGAACTGCAGCGCACGTTCGGCGGGCAGGTGATGGCGCAGGCGCTCGCCGCGATGTACCAGACGGTGCCGGACGACCGGTTGTGCCACTCGTTGAAGAGCTACTTCCTGCGTCCGGGGTCCACGTCCAGCGGCATCGTCTACGAGGTGGAGCGGATCCGTGACGGCGGGTCGTTCACCACCCGCCGCGTGAAGGCATCCCAGAACGGCCGGGAGATCTTCATGATGTCGGCCTCCTTCAAGACCCCGGAGCAGGGTTTCGAGCACGCCGCGGTGCCGTTCAAACCCCCGGCACCGCCCGAGGAGTGCCCCCGCCTCGCCGACGTCCTGGCCGAGCGATCACCGCGCACCCGGGAGGTCTGGGCACGCGAGTGGGCCGCCCTCGACACACGGTTCGTCGGCTTCAGCAACCGTGAGCTCACCCAGGGGCCCCGTCTCCAGATCTGGTTGCGGACCGGCGGGGAGATGCCCGACGATCCACGCCTGCACCAGATGGTCCTCGCCTACGCGTCCGACCTCACGCTGCTGTCGGTCTCCACCCTGGCGCACCCGGACGGGTTCGGGTCCCCACGCCTGCAGATGTCGACCATCGACCACTCGATGTGGTTCCACCGGCACATCCGCGCCGACCAGTGGGTCCTGTACGACCAGTCGTCGCCGAACGCCACGAACGCCCTGGGCCTGTCCTTCGGCAAGTTGTTCGAGGCCGACGGCCGGCTCGGTGCGCACGCGGCCCAGGAGGGCCTCATCCGGGTGGCCGACGACCGCGAACGCCGGGGACTGGTGTAGGACGCCCGCACACCGATGCGCCCCCGAGCTGGGCTCGGGGGCGCATGCGATGGGGTGCCGTCGAAGGGTCAGGCAGCGAGGGTGGTGTCCCGCAGCTTGGCGATGGCCTGGCGCTCGATCTGGCGGACGCGCTCCGCCGTGATGCCCCAGACGGTCGCGATGTCGGCGAGCTTGGCCTGGCGACCGTCCATCAGGCCGTAGCGTCGGCGCACCACGTCGGCGGAGCGCTCGTCGAGGCTGTCGAGGAGGTGGTCCAGGCGGGCCCGGTCCTCGGCGTCCAGCACGACCTCGTCGGGGCCGGGGGCGGAGTCGCGGGCGAGCAGGTCGCCGAGCGCGGTGTCGCCGTCCTCCTCGACCGGGGCATCCAGGGAGACGTGGTCACGGGCCAGCCGGAGCAGTTCCACGATGCGCTCCTCCTCGAGGCCGAGCTCGTCGGCGATCTCGATGACCTCGGGCTCACGCCCGAGCTTGCGCTCGAGGTTGCGCCGGGTGGCCGAGACCTGGTTGATCTGCTCGGCGACGTGCACGGGGAGGCGGACGATCCGGCCCTGCTGGGCGATGCCACGGCTGATCGACTGGCGGACCCACCAGGTCGCGTAGGTCGAGAACTTGAAGCCCTTCGTGTAGTCGAACTTCTCCACCGCGCGGATCAGGCCGGTGTTGCCCTCCTGCACCAGGTCGAGGAGCGGCATCTGGGAGCGGCCGTACTTGCGCGCCACCGACACCACCAGCCGCAGGTTCGCGGTCACGAAGCGCTTCATGGCGGCCCGACCCTGTTCGGCGACCAGCTCCAACTCCTCGGCGGTGCACTTCTTGGCCTTCCGGCCCCCGCGCTCCTTCGAGGTCACGGCGCCGGCGAGGATCTGTTCCGCGTACAGCCCGGCCTCGATCTCACGGGCGAGCTGCACCTCCTCCTCCGCGGTGAGCAGCGGGGTCTTGGCGATGCCATCGAGGTACAGCCCGACGGAGTCCTTGCCGTCGATGCCGTCAGTGGAGCGGGAACGGTGCGAGGTCGAAATCATGCGTCGTCCTTTCGTCGTCGACCAGTACAACGCGAAAGTTGCCAAATTTGTTCGGTGCACCCCCCGAACCGGCCCTGAGTGGGGCCCCCAGCTGCCAAATCAAGACCGTGGTCGTACCCGCCCCTACCCCCGGCGGGATGATGCGCGGCCCCCCTGCCGGTGACGGGCCACGCTCCGTCCGGCCGATCCTCAGCAGGCCCCCACCTGGTCGACCAGCCAGGCGAGTTCGAACGCTCGTTCGCGCCACGCCTTGTACCGACCCGAGACACCGCCGTGACCGGCCACCATCTCCGTCTTCAACAGGATCGGCCGGTCCTCTCCGTTGGTGACCACGTCACGCAGGCGCGCGATCCACTTGGCGGGCTCGGTCACCTCGACGCGCGTGTCGTTGAGGCTGGTCGTGGCGAGGATCGCCGGATAGGTCACGGGCCGGATGTTCTCGTAGGGGGAGTAGCCCTTCATGCACGCGTACACCTCGGCGTCCTCCACGGGGTTCCCCCACTCCTCCCACTCCATCACCGTCAGCGGCAGGTCGGGATTGAGGATCGTGGTGAGCGGGTCCACGAACGGGACGGCGGCGTGGACCGCCCGGAACAGGTCGGGCGCGAGGTTGACGGCCGCCCCGATCAGCAGCCCACCGGCGGAACCGCCCTCGGCCACGAGGCGATCGAGGGCCACGTACCCCTCCTGGACCAGGACGCGTCCCGAGGCGACGAAGTCGGAGAACGTGTTCGGCTTGGCGAGCAGCTTGCCGCCGTCGTACCACGGGCGCCCCAGCTCCCCGCCGCCACGGACGTGGGCGATCGCGAACACGAAGCCCCGTTCGAGGAGGCTGATCCGGCTCATCGAGAAGTAGGGCATCGTCGCGGATTCGTACGCCCCGTACCCGTAGAGGAGCCCAGGTGCAGTGCCGTCCACCGGGGTGTCGCGGTGCCGGACCAGCGACACGGGCACGCGGGTGCCGTCGTCCCCGGTGGCCCACAGCCGCTCGCTCACGTACGCGGTCGGGTCGTACGCGCCGTGGGTCGGGTGGTCGAGCACCGGCGTCTGCTTGAGCAGTCGGCGGGCTCCGGTGTCGAGGCGGTACTCCCACACGCTCGGGGGTGTCACCAACGACTCGTAGCCGAAGCGGATGCGGTCGGTGTCGAAGTCGGGCGCGTCGTCGGCCCCCACGTCGTACAGCGCCTCGTCGAACGTGAGCTCCGTGAGGACGCCGAGGGTGCCGTCCGCCTCGTGCGGCAGGATGCTGATGCCCGACAACCCGTTGGTGCGATGGTCGATGACCACGGCGGACGCGTACACGCTGACGTCGAGCAGGCGGGTCTCGGGACGCTCCTCGATGACCGTCTCCCAGTGCTCGATGCCGGGCGTGGCGAGCGGGGCGCGGCTCAGCTTGAACTGGGGGGCCCCGTCGTTGTGCAGGATCCAGACCGCGTCGGGCGCGAGCTCGACGCCGTACTCCAGTCCCGGACGCCGCGGTTGCACCACCGCCAGCTCACCGGTCGGGTCGGACGTGCGGAGCAGGTGGGTCTCCGTGGTGGTCTTCGAGGCCAGCTCGACGAACAGCCACTCGTGGTCGCGGGAGTTGCCGACACCGACCCAGAACCGGTCGTCCGACTCCTCGAAGACGAGCGTGTCGGACTCGGCTTCCGAGCCCACCTCGTGGCGCCACACCTGGTACGGGCGCCACGCGGCGTCGACCCGGAGGTAGAAGATCCAGTCGGGGCCCGCCCAAGCCCCCCCGGCGGCGATGCCGGTCAGGGGGCCGTCGATCGTCCGGCCCGAGGCCAGGTCGACGACGTACAGGTCGTAGCGCTCGTCCCCCGAGGTGTCGACCGAGTAGGCGATGCGGCTCCCGTCGGGGGAGACCTGGGCCTGGCCCAGCGAGAAGAAGTCGTGCCCCTCGGCGAGGGCCTGGATGTCGAGGATGACCTGCTCCTCGGGGGCGGGCACGGTCACGTCGGGGATCTCGTCACGCGACGTCGCGGGCAGGCGGCAGGACCGCCCGTAGTCGTGCCCCTCGGTGGTGCGCCCGTAATACCAGTAGCTGCTGCCGTCGGTGTGGGTCACGTGCAGGGGCACGGACATGTCCGTCTGCTGGGTGCGGGACTTGAGGTCGCCGTACAGTTCCTCCACCAGCGGCTCGAGGTGGGCGGTGTGCTGGGTCGTCCAAGCGTTCTCGGCCTCAAGGTAGGCGATCAGCTCGGGATCCGCCTTGTCGGCCATCCAGTGGTAGGGGTCCGCCACCGCGTCGCCGTGGACGGTGCGGACGAAGGGGCGCTGGGGCGCGTCGGGAGGGGTCTGCAGGACATCGGGCACGGCGGCCAGCGTAGCCACGGTTGCCAAGCCGCTGTTTGGGTACGACCGTAGGGCGTGCAACAATGGCCGATGCGCCGGCCGTTGACAGGTCCCGGCCGCTGCACGCCCAGAAACCGGATGAGACGAGAGGGCCCACGTGACTCAGAGCTCCAGCGCTGCCAGCGCGTCCGACAGGCCGAAGGCCACCACCAGTCGCACGCGCACCCGCAAGGTTGACGCGCCCGAAGAGTCGGCGGAGACGGCTGAGGAGAGCAAGGCCACCCGCGCGCCCCGCCGCACGACGGCGAAGGCGTCGGCCCCCGGAAAGGCCGCGCCGACGCGCTCGCGCGCCAAGGCGAAGCCCGAGCCCGAGGCGAAGGCGCCGATCGGAGACGAGGACGTCGTCGAGGAGGTCGAGGCCGAGGAGGCGCCCGAGGTGCTCGACGACGAGGGCATCGAGCTCGACGTCGAGGAGGAGACCCCGACGGTCGCCGAGGTCCTGAGCCCGGAGAAGCTCAAGGAGGTCAAGTTTGAACGGGACGGTGACGACGTGGTCCTGACCGTGGGGGGCAAGAAGCGCTCGCTGGACGAGGTCGACGAGGGACAGTTCAACGAGGGCGAGATCGCCAAGGAGGAGAAGGAGCTCGTCGAGGACGGCGGCTTCGTCGTCTCCGATGCGGACGACACCGACGAGCCGGAGCAGCAGGTGATGGCCGCCGGGGCCACCGCCGACCCGGTCAAGGACTACCTGAAGCAGATCGGCAAGGTGGCCCTGCTGAACGCCGAGCAGGAGGTCACGCTCGCCAAGCGGATCGAGGCGGGCCTGTTCGCCGACGAGTCCCTCACCGAGGGCACCGTCGATCCCACCGACGTGGACGACTACGAGTGGATCGCCGAGGACGGCCGGCGCGCCAAGAACCACCTGTTGGAGGCCAACCTGCGCCTCGTGGTCTCGCTGGCCAAGCGGTACACCGGCCGCGGCATGCTCTTCCTCGACCTGATCCAGGAGGGCAACCTGGGCCTGATCCGCGCCGTGGAGAAGTTCGACTACTCCAAGGGCTACAAGTTCTCCACGTACGCCACGTGGTGGATCAAGCAGGCCATCACCCGCGCGATGGCCGACCAGGCCCGCACCATCCGCATCCCCGTGCACATGGTCGAGGTCATCAACAAGCTCGCCCGCGTCCAGCGCCAGATGCTGCAGGACCTGGGTCGCGAACCAACCCCGGAGGAGCTCGCCAAGGAGCTCGACATGACGCCCGAGAAGGTCGTCGAGGTGCAGAAGTACGGCCGCGAGCCGATCTCGCTGCACACCCCGCTGGGCGAGGACGGCGACTCCGAGTTCGGTGACCTGATCGAGGACTCCGAAGCCGTCGTGCCCGCCGAGGCCGTCAACTTCACGCTGCTGCAGGAGCAACTGCACGACGTGCTCGACACGCTGAGCGAGCGTGAGGCCGGCGTCGTCTCGATGCGGTTCGGCCTGACCGACGGCCAGCCGAAGACCCTGGACGAGATCGGCAAGGTCTACGGCGTCACCCGCGAACGGATCCGCCAGATCGAGTCCAAGACGATGAGCAAGTTGCGTCACCCGTCGCGGTCGCAAGTCCTGCGCGACTACCTGGACTGACCCAGCGCGTCCTCGAACGCCGCCAGCAGCGGCTCGGAGAACAGCACGAAGCGCACCTCGTCGATCCCCTCGGCGGGGTGCGCTCGCGTTGCGGCGAGGGCGATGCGGGCGACGTCGCCGGCGTCCCAGCCGTAGACGCCCGCGCTGACCGCGGGGAAGCTGATCGAGTGAGCGCCCACCTCCACCGCCACGTCGAGGGAGCGGGTGAAGCAGGACGCCAGCAGGGCCGGATCGGTCTCGCCGGCGTGCCGGTTCGGGCCCACGGTGTGGATGACCCAGCGGGCCGGCAGGTCGAAGCCCGGCGTCGCGACGGCTTCGCCGACGGGCAGGCCGTGCGGCAGGCGCGTGGCGCGCAGGTTGCGGCAGGCCGCGAGGAGCTCAGGCCCGGCCGCGCGGTGGATCGCCCCGTCCACGCCACCTCCGCCCAGCAGGGACGAGTTGGCCGCGTTCACGATCGCATCCGTGGCCTCGCGGGTGATGTCGCCGAGCACGCAGGTGATGGTCGCCATGGGGCCATCCTGCCCGCTCCACGTCTCTCGTGCCCGGCTCCGGGCACCCACCGTTGACGGCGGGTACGGTCGGGGCATGGCTTCCGTTCCCGTCTCCGTCCTCGACCTCGCCACCGTCCGCAGCGGGTGGTCCAGCTCGGACGCCTTCGCCGCCACCATCGAGTTGGCCCAGGCCGCCGACCGACTGGGCGCCGCACGCTTCTGGATCGCCGAGCACCACAACATGCCCTCGGTCGCCGCCACCACCCCGCCGGTGATCATCTCCGCGGTGGCGGCCAGGACGGAGCGCATCCGCGTCGGGTCGGGGGGTGTCATGCTGCCCAACCACTCGCCCTACGTCGTCGCCGAGCAGTTCGCCGCCCTTGAGGCCCTGTACCCGGGGCGCATCGACCTCGGCATCGGGCGCGCGCCGGGAGCCGACCAGGTCACGGCCTGGGCGCTGCGACGGACCCAGGAGGGCCTCGGACACGAGGACTTCGTGGAGCACGTCCAACTGGTGTCGGCGTGGCTGAGTCCACATGGGGTGCGCGTCGGGATGGGGATGACGCTCAGGGCCACACCCGCGGCGTCCGGCTACCCCGAGATCTGGTTGCTCGGGTCGTCCGACTACTCGGCTCGTCTGGCGGCCAAGCTCGGCCTCCGGTACGCGTACGCCGGCCACTTCGGCAGCCTCGACCCGGCCGCTGTGTTCGGCTTGTACCGGGACACCTTCGAGCCCAGTGAGGCTCTCGACGCTCCGCACGCGATGCTCTGCACGTCCGCGCTCGTCGGGGCGACGCACGAGGAGGCGATCCACCTGGCGGGGCCGTCGACGATCCAGTGGATCAACATCCGGCGCGACACGCGTGAGCCGCTGCCCTCGCCCGAGGAGTCCGCGCGGCGGATCGAGGCCATGGGTGGGGTGGAGTTCTCCGGCACCAAGGTCGTCGGTACCGCGGCGGACGTGCGGTCGCGACTGGACGCCCTCGTCCAGGAGTGCCAGGTCCAGGAACTCATGCTGGTGACCACGGCGTACGAGACCCAGACCCGCATCGACACGCTCGCGGCCGTCCTCGAGCGTTGAGCCGCGCCACCGGACGCACGCGGCCCCGGCAGGATCTGCCGGGGCCGGGTCGTAGGTCCAGGGGGTTGGTCAGGACAGGCGAGCCGTCTCGTCCTGGATCTTCAGGGCGACCTGCTTCAGCTTGTCGGAGTGCGCGCGCCCGTGGTGCGCGCAGAAGAGGAGTTCTCCGCCGGAGTTCAGCGTGACTCGGAAGTACGCCTGCGCCCCGCAGCGATCGCAGCGATCCGCGGCGTTCAGGGATTCCATCACCGTCGTGCTCATGGGCCGTAATCCTTCCTGTCGGCTCGGGCACCTGTTCCAACGCGGGGGTTGGCCGGTTTGTTCCCGTGCGTTCGACGTTACCCGAGGATCACAAGGACCGGGAGAGACTCGCAGATTGTTGCGCCGGTCTGCCCCGCGAACGAGTCGGTGCCCGGAAGTGTCGGGCAGCGAGGGTAATCTGCGATGGTGACCTCCAGCAGTGCCAAGACTTCGCCGAAGCCCAAGACCGACAACCGCGACTACGAGGCGCGGCACCTCCTGGTTCTCGAGGGACTCGAGGCCGTGCGCAAGCGGCCGGCGATGTACATCGGCTCGACCGACACCCGCGGTCTGATGCACTGCATGTGGGAGATCATCGACAACTCGGTCGACGAGGCGCTGGCCGGTTTCGGCAGGCACATCGCCGTCGTCCTGCATGCCGACGGCTCGGTCGAGGTGGGCGACGAGGCGCGCGGCATGCCGGTGGACATCGAGCCGCGAACCGGCCTGTCCGGTGTCGAGGTCATCCACACCAAACTCCACGCCGGCGGTAAGTTCGGCGGGGGTTCCTACAACGCCACCGGTGGCCTCCACGGCGTCGGGGCGTCCGTGGTCAACGCCCTGAGCAGCCGCATGGACGTGGAGGTCGACCGCAACGGCGCCACGTGGGCGATGTCGTTCCGCCGCGGCGTGCCCGGCGTCTTCGATGGCCCCGGACCGGACGCGGGGTTCACCCCCGACAACACGCTCCGCAAGGTCGGGAAGGTCGCCAAGGGCACGACGGGGTCGCGCACCCGCTACTGGCCGGATCGTCAGATCTTCCTCAAGGACGCCAAGCTGTCCGGCACCCAACTCGCCGCCCGGGCCCGCCAGACGTCGTTCCTGGTCCCGGGCCTCAAGATCACCGTCGACGACCGGCGGGTCGCCGGCGACGAGCACGTCGACGTCCACCTGCACGAGGGCGGCATCTCCGAGTTCGCCGACTACCTGTCCGAGGGCGAGCCCATCACCGACGTGCTGCGCCTCCAGGGCCAGGACAAGTTCACCGAGACCGTCCCGATGCTGGACGAAGCGGGCGCCATGACACCCACCGACGTCGAGCGCGACCTCGAGGTGGACATTGCGCTGCGCTGGGGGGCCGGGTACGACGCCAAGCTCGTCTCGTTCGTGAACATCATCGCCACGCCCAAGGGGGGCACCCACGTCCAAGGGTTCGAGCGAGGGCTCGTGCGCGCCTTCGCCAAGGCGTTCGAGGGCACCCGCGGCCTGCTCAAGGCCGGCGAGGAGGTCATCAAGGAGGACATCCTCGAAGGCCTCACGGCCGTGGTCACCGTGCGGTTGGCCGAGCCGCAGTTCGAGGGACAGACCAAGGAGGTGTTGGGCACGCCCCCCGTCACGCGGCTCGTCTCCCGCATCGTCGAGCAGGAGTTGCTGGAGTTCCTGACCACCACGAAGCAGAACCTCCGGCCGATGGCCCGGGCCGTGTTGGAGAAGGCGGTCGGCGCCTCCCGCACGCGCGTCGCGGCCCGCACCCACAAGGAGAACCAGCGTCGCAAGAACGCGCTGGAGTCCAGTTCCCTGCCGCCCAAGCTGGCCGACTGTCGCAGCAACGACATGGAGCGCACCGAACTGTTCATCGTCGAGGGTGACTCCGCCATGGGCACGGCCAAGCTGGCGCGCAACTCCGAGTTCCAGGCCCTGCTGCCGATCCGCGGCAAGATCCTGAACGTGCAGAAGGCGTCCGTGGCCGACATGCTGAAGAACGCCGAGTGCGCGGCGATCCTGCAGGTGGTCGGTGCCGGCTCGGGTCGGACGTGCGACCCCGACCAGTCGCGGTACGGCAAGATCATCTTCATGGCGGACGCCGACTCCGACGGTGCCCACATCCGCACCCTGCTGGCCACGCTCTTCTTCACGTACATGCGGCCGATGATCGAGGCGGGTCGGGTCTACACGGCTGTGCCCCCCCTGCACCGGTTCGAACTCACCAACCCCAAGCGGGGCCAGGAGAAGTACATCTACACGTATTCCGAGGCCGAGTACCAGCGCAAGCTCGCCGAACTCACCAAGCGCGGTGTCGGGTTCAAGGAGCCCCAGCGCTACAAGGGGTTGGGCGAGATGGACGCCGACCAGCTCAAGGAGACGACGATGGATCCCCGGCACCGCCAACTCCGGCGCATCACCGTCGAGGAGGGTGAGTCGTTGGAGCAGGCGACGGCCACCTTCGAGAAGTTGATGGGCAACGACGTGGCGCCCCGCAAGGAATTCATCGTCGAGGGCGCCTACGCCCTGAGTGCGGAGCGCATTGACGCCTGACGCGGTGGTCCCCACAGGAGTAACGTCTGGCGTCGTGGATGACACATTCGACGACCTCCTGGCCGCCAATCGGCGCTACGCCCGTTCCGCCCCCCGCGAGTTCGACGGCATCGCCCACGCCGGCATCCTGATGCTGACCTGCATGGACAGCCGGATCGAGCCCTTGGAGATGGTGGGGCTCATGATCGGTGAGGCCAAGATCCTCCGCACCGCCGGCGGGCGCCTCACCGACGCCGCGCTCGCCGCCATGGTGATGGGCGTCCACAAGCTCAACGTGGACCGCATCATGATCGTTCCGCACACCAAGTGCGCGGCGGCGTCGATGACCGAGGAGCAGATGAAGGCCGCCATCGGCGAGATCTCCGGGGTCGAGGTCGGCGACTTCCACTTCGGCGTCGACCCCGACCAGCTGGGAAACCTCCGCAAGGACGTCGAGAGGGTGCGCAACCACCCCCTCGTGGGCCCCTTCGCCAAGGTCGGTGGGTTCGTCTACGACGTCGACACGGGCCTCGTCCACCAGGAGGTCTGAGTCAGGCGGCCAGCACCTCGTCGATCTGGTTGATCGCGCCGCTGGCACCCTCCTCGACCCCCATGTCGAGGACCTGCTGCAGGGCCTCGACCGTGTCGTAGACCGCGTGGTAGGTGGCGACCGTACCGCCGTTGCCGTCGGGCGCGAACGTGTACACGTTGTGCCCCACCGGCATGTCGGGGCTCGGCTGCAGGTCGGCATCGGCGAAGCCGTCGTCGAAGGCGAAGCGGTGGGGTTCGTCCACGTCCGTGACCTGCCACCAGCCGCCGAAGCGCTCGCCCTCGGGACTGGTCATGTAGTACGACGAGCGACCGCCGGGCCGGAGGTCGTGCTCGACGAAGGTGGCGGGGTAGGTGGGCGGCCCCCACACGCGTTCGAGCTGACGGGGGTCGGCGTAGAGGGCCCACACCCGTTCGACCGGGGCGTCGAAGTGGGCGGTGATCGTGAGGGCGCGGTTGTCGAGGTCACGGGTGATGTCGGTGACGGGCATGTCAGGGCTCCTGGGTGAGAAGGATGTCGATGCGGTCGATGCGTCCCCGCCAGACCTGCTCGAGCTCGTCGAGCATCGAGGTGACGGAGCGCACCGCTTCCACGTCGCCGCTCACCAGCTGCTGCCGCCCGCTGCGTCGTTTGCGCAGCAGGCCGGCCCGCTCGAGGACGGCCACGTGCTTCTGCACGGCGGCGAAGCTCATGTCATAGCTCGCCGACAAGGCGGAGACGGAGTGCTCCCCGGCCAGCACCCGGCGCATGATGTCGCGCCGTGTCCGATCCGAGAGCGCGTGGAACAGGGCGTCGGCCCGGTCCTCGCTCGTCCCCTCCATGAGGAACAATGTACAACCAGTTGGTTGTAAGTCAAGGGGTGTGGCTGGTGTACTCGATGAGTGTCCAGGACTGGCCGGGCAGTTGGAGGGCGGTGCACAGCCACCGCCGTGCGTCCACGTGCAGGGTGCCGACATGGGCGTGCGTCCTGGACGGGGCCAGCACCACCTGCGCGGGCCCCGCCACGCCGTCGATGACGCCGACGGGACGATAGAGGTCGCCGTCCCGACCCCAGATGGGCAACAAGGCGGGTCGGAGGAGTCCGACGACCGGGTGGACCCAGCCACGCGGACGGTCGTGGGGCACGGCGGCCGCGCCCCCGGCCGGGAACACCTGCCAGCAGCGCAGGCCGTCCGGCCCGAAGGACCACTCCGTCGCCCACGAGCGGACGCCCCAGCGGCCGTCCGACGCCACCGAGACTTCGAGCGTGTGCTCGGGGTCGGCGATCAGGGCTGACGCCGTCCGCTCCGCCGCCGCCTGGGTGAGACGGGCCAGCAGCGTGTCGACGTCCACGGCGTCCTAGAAGAGCGTGCTGTCGTCGGAGTCGACGTCCCGGGCGTCCGACAGCGGGTCATCGACCGCATCCTCGCCCGGGGTCTCGTCGACGCCTGCGGCCGCATGGGAGGCTGCGGACGGCCCCGTCGGGACGCCGTGCGTGCGGGTTCCCACCGCAGCGAGCGGCTGGGTCAGCGGCGTGCCGGAGCCGTCGCGCCGCCCCTGGTGGACGCTGCCGAACTCGATCGCCGACCCGGAGGAGGCCGAGCCGATGACCGGATCGGGGCCGGCGTACGCGGTGAGCAGCGTCGTCTCGCCCTTGAGGAAGCGGTGGCACCGGACGCCGCCGGTGGCACGCCCCTTGGAGGGGTACTCGCTGAACGGGGTGACCTTGGCCGAGCCGGCCTCGGTCCCGGGCAGGCCGGCGCCGGTTCCCGAGACGGTCACCACGCTCGCCGGAGCGTCCGGGACGTGCCCGAAGAACAGCACGGACGCCCCGGGTGCCAGCTTGATGCCGGCCACCCCGCCGCCCGAGCGCCCCTGGGCACGCACGGAGTCGGCCGGGAAGTGCAGGAGCTGGGCGTCGGAGGTGATGAAGCAGAGGTGGCCGGATTCGTCGGCCAGTTCGACGGCTCCGACGACCTCGTCCCCGGCGTCGAGGCGTATCACCTCCCAGGAGTCCTTGCCCAGGAGTTCGGGGTTGGTCCGCTTGACGACTCCGTTCCTGGTGCCGAACGCCCACCCGTGGGTGTCGTCGGACAGGGTCGTCAACGCCAGGATCCGCTCGCCCTTGTCGAGATCGACGAGCTCGGTCGCCAGGGACCCTCCCTGCAGGTTGGGTGCGTCCGCGGTGATGGCGATGGACGGCAACTCGATCGCCTGGGCGCGGATCACGCGTCCGTGCGAGGTCAGTACGCCATACTCGCCGCGCGCGGTCGTTCGGATCGCCGAGGTGATGAGGTCGTGCTGGGCGCGGCGCCCGTTCGACGGCATGGGCTGGTCGGTGTCGGCACGGGCCAACAGCCCGGTCGAGGACAACATCACCCAGCAGGGCTCGTCGGCGATCTCCAGCGGCGCAGCCTTCGCGGCCGTCACGGTGGCGCCGCCCCCGGCCAGCAGGACGGTCCGACGCGGCGTCCCGTGCAACCGGGCGACCTCGTCCAGCTCGTGCGCCACGAGGGCGCGAAGCTCGTCGTCGTTCTCGATGATCAGGGAGAGATCGGCGAGGCGCTTCTCGAGCTCGTCGCGCTCCTTCTCCAGGTCGAGGCGACTGAACTTGGTCAGCCGGCGCAGCTGCAGGTCGAGGATGTAGTTGGCCTGGACCTCGTCGAGGTCGAAGGCCTCCATGAGCTTGGCGCGCGCCTCGGGAGCGTCGTCCGAACCGCGGATGATCGCGATGACGTCGTCGATGTCGAGGATCGCCAGCAGCAGGCCGCGGACCAGGTGCAGTCGGTCGGCGGCCTTCCGGTACTGGAAGCGGGTGCGGCGCAACGTGACGTCGAGGCGGTGGTCGGCGTACACGACCAGAGCGTCCCGGAGCGAGAGCGTCTGCGGCTGGCCGTCGACGAGGGCGACCATGTTGATGCCGAAGGAGTCCTCGAGCTTGGTCGCCTTGTACAACTGCTCGAGCATCGCGTCGGGGTTGATGCCGTTCTTGACCTCGATCACCAGGCGCAGGCCGTTGGTGAGGTCGGTCAGGTCCTTCATGTCGGCGATGCCGGTGAGCTTCTTGTTCCGGACCAGCGCGGAAACCTGCTCCATGATCCGCTCCGGGCCGACCATGTACGGCAGTTCGGTGATCACGATGCCCTTGCGACGCGGGCTGGTCTGCTCGATGCGGGCCGTCGCGCGGATCTTGAACGTACCGCGTCCGGTCGCGTAGGCGTCGGCGATGCCCTCCAGGCCGACGATCTTGCCGCCGGAGGGGAGGTCGGGTCCCGGAACGAAGCGCGTCAGGTCCTCGACGGTGGCATCGGGGTGGTTCAGCAGGTGCTTGATGGCCTGGACGCACTCAACGAGGTTGTGCGGCGGGATGTTCGTCGCCATGCCGACCGCAATGCCGGTCGACCCGTTGACCAGCAGGTTCGGGAAGGAGGCGGGCAACACGACGGGCTCGGACATCTTGCCGTCGTAGTTGGGCTTGAAGTCGACCGTGTCCTGGTCGATCTCGTCCGTCATCGCGAGCGCGGCGGGGGCCATGCGGCACTCGGTGTAACGCATGGCGGCGGGACCGGCGTCCAGCGAGCCGAAGTTGCCGTGGCCGTCGACGACGGGCAGGCGCATGGCCCAGCCCTGGCCCATGCGGACCAACGCGTCGTAGATCGCCGTGTCGCCGTGGGGATGCAACTTGCCCATCACGTCACCGACCACGCGGGCGCACTTCACGTGCCCCCGGTCCGGGCGCAGGCCCATGTCGTCCATCGAGTAGAGGATGCGACGCTGGACAGGCTTGAGGCCGTCGCGCGCGTCGGGGATGGCCCGGGCATAGATCACCGAGTAGGCGTACTCGAGGAAGCTGGTCTCCATCTCCTCGGTGACGTCGATGTCCGTGATCTTCTCGATCACATCCTCGTCAACCGGCGGCTTCGCTACCACGTGCTCCCTCTTCCGTTTCTACGCCACCCGCCATTGTGCCCCACCCCAAGCCGGACGCCGTGGCTGCCACTCCGGACTGGTCCGAGGGTGGGACCCGGCGCACGGCCCCCATCAGTGGAGTCCGAGGAACTCCCGCGTCAACCGGCGCAGGCCACGCCCGTCGGAGGCCTTGAACACAGGGATGTCGCGGGGGAGGGGTTCAGCGGCGGTCAGCGGCTCCGTGGTTCCGTGGGCGAGGATCTGCTCCGCCGGGCTCAGCTGCCGGATCGCGATGGCCTCCACCTTGTCGGGGTTGGCTGCGGCGAACTCGCTGTAGATGTCGAGGTCGTGCTGCCCGTCGTCGCCGACCAGCAGCCACTGGATGCGCGGGAAGTCGACGCTCAACTGCAGCAGCGCGTTGCGCTTGTGCTCCTGCCCCGAGCGGAACCACCCCGTGTTCGTGGGGCCCCAGTCCGTCAGCAGCATCGCGCCCTGGGGGTACCGGTGCCGGCGCATGAAGCGCTTGAGGAAGCCGTGGGTGTTCCAGGCGCCGGTCGACAGGTACATGACGGCGGCGCCGGGGTGCCGCTTCAGGACGTCGGCGTAGAACACCGCCATGCCCGGGATCGCCTGCCGCGCCGCTTCGGTACGGAAGAACGAGTTCCAGGCGGCGATCAGCGGGCGGGGGAGCATCGTGGTCAGGATGGTGTCGTCGATGTCCGACACGAGGCCGAAGGTGGCGTCCGAGCCCACGACCTGGGCGTGGAACGGCTGGTCATCCGACTGTTCAGGGGCCACCGACCCGCTCTGCCAGCCGGCCGAGAGCCCGTGGCCCCGCACCCGGTGGTCGATGTAGCCGCCTCGGTCGGTGGTGCCGGTCACCCGGGCGTCGCCGATGCTGATGGTGTAGCGCGCGTGGACGCAGGGCGCCGTGATGAAGTTGCGCCACCCGCGCTGGCGCAGGAACTCCTCGGCCGCCCGACCGAGGTGGGTGTCGGCGAACGGGGGAGAGAGCACGATGCGGCCCAGCACCCGGACGAACCGGCCGTCACCGTACGCCGTGTACGGGATGACACGTTCGCGCCACCCGAGGGTGCGGAACATCTGCTCAAGGCGCCGGTCGAGGAAGAGCTCGAGGCGTGCGGCGATGAACGGCCGATTGCTCATGGGGTTCACCGTAACGGTTTTCGGCGGGCGCCCGACGCATGGGAGAATGCTGGAATGACCGCCCTGCCGACCGAGCTTCGTGACGCCATCGTGGCGTCGGGGTACTTCCCGGACTTCGTCGCCACGACCGTCGCCCAGGCGATCGGGGACGAGGAGGTTGTGGACGCCCTCGTCCACCACGAGGCCACCTTCAACGCGACCGAGCTGCACCGGCACGTCACCGTGCTGGTGCTGACGCCGACCCGCTTCATCGCCGCGCACACCGACGATGGCGAGAACCCCCACGTCCAGCAGGCGTTGACGACGGTGGAGACCGTGGGCGTGCGGAACATCCGGTCCGTCGCGCTGACGCAGGTGGCCGCCCAGCCGGAGAAGTTCGGTCGGGGCGCCCAGGGCGTGACCGAGACCTGGCTCGTCGTGAACTGGGGCGCGGTGCGCCGCCAAGAGGTTGAACCGGCCACGTGTGGCGATCCGAACTGCGAAGCCGACCACGGCTGGACCGTCCAGGACGTGGCGGACGACCTCACCGTGCGCATCAGCGCCGCCGCCGACGGCGAGGCGGCCGTCGCCAACCTCATCCGCTTCGCCGGACGGCTGCAGAGGGTGGCGATCTGACGGTGGAGGCACCGCTGGTCCCCGCGTACGGGAAGTCGACCCTGGCCGACATCGTCGGCTCGCTGGCCACCTCGATGGGCGTCGCGGGGTGGTCGGACGCGCTGGCCGTCCCGGCGTCCGACCGCTGGGTCATCATGCTGGTGGACGGACTCGGCGCGCTGAACCTCGCGGCGGCCGCCGAGGAGGCTCCCTTCCTCATGTCCCTGGTGGCGGGGGAGGCGTCGACGACGTTGACCTCGGGTGCGCCGAGCACGACGGCCACCAGCATCACGTCCCTGGGCACGGGACTCGCCCCGGGGCAGCACGGCATCGTCGGGTACGCGTTCCGCAACCCCATCGACGGCACCCACCTGAACGCCCTGACCTGGGCCCCGGGCCTGTCCGCGCTCGACGTCCAGCCGCGCCTGACCGCCTTCGAGCGTCTCGTCCGCCAGGGAGTGTCGGTGACGTCCGTCAGCCCGGCGCGCTTCGCGGGAACCGGCCTCACCGAGGCAGCGCTGCGGGGAGCGCGGTTCCAGCCGGTCCCGGATGAGGACGACCTACAGGCCCGCATGGATTGGACCGTCGACGGCGCGATGACCGGGGACAAGTCGCTGGTCTACCTCTACGAGCGGTCCTTGGACCACACCGGCCACGGCCAGGGTTGGCAGACCCCGCAGTGGCGGGAAATCCTGCACCGCATCGACACGTTCGCGCGTGACGTCCGCGCGGCGCTGCCGGACGACGTGAGACTGCTCGTCACCGGGGATCACGGGATGATCGACTCGCCGTTCGATCGTTGGATCATCGCTGAGGACGTCCCGGGCCTGACCGACGACCTCACCCTGCTGGCCGGCGAGGGGCGCTTCCGCCAGTTCTACTGCGAACCCCGCCACGTGGACGCCGTCGCCCGGCGCTGGCGGTCCGTGCTGGGGGAGCGCGCCTGGGTCGTGACCCGCGAGGAAGCGGTGGAATCCGGGTGGTTCGGTGCCGTCGACCGGCGGATGGCCGACCGCTACGGTGACGTGCTGGCGATCTGCCGCGACGACTGGGCGATCATGACCCGCACCCAGCCCAAGGAGTTCGGGCTGATCGGCATGCACGGCTCGCTGACCGAGTTCGAGATGCGCGTCCCCTTCCTGGTGGCCTGATGGCGCACCTGACCTACTTCACCGGACCGATGAACTGCGGCAAGTCCACCCTCGCGTTGCAGGTCGACTACACGAACGCGACGGCCGGACGCCGCGGGCTGCGGTTCACCTCTCAGGACCGCGGCGGAGAGGCTCGGATCAGCTCCCGCATCGGGTTGGTGGCCAGTGCCATCGAGGTCGACCGGGACTTCGACTTCTGGTCCGCCGTGACGACCGAGTTGGTGGCGGGTCGGCGGGTTGACTACCTCATCTGTGACGAGGCGCAGTTCTACACTGCGCCGCAGATCGACGCCCTCGCGCGCATCGTGGACGAACTGGACATCGACGTCTCCTGTTTCGGGATCCTCACCGACTTCCGGACCGAGCTCTTCCCCGGTTCGCGGCGCCTCGTGGAGCTGGCGGACCGCATCGAGCTGCTCCAGGCCCGGCCGCGCTGCTGGTGCGGGGAGCCGGCCACCCACAACGCGCGCCTGGTGGATGGCGTCATGGTCGTCGAGGGAGAGCAGATCGCCGTCGGTGACACCGACGGGGGCGGGGCCGGCGAGGTCGCCTACGAGGTGCTGTGCCGGGCGCACCACCGTGCCCGGCAGCCCTCGGCGGGGCGAGGGGTCGACCTCGCCCCGGAGCCGCTCCCGTTCGCCGAGTGAGGGGGCGGCAGGTGTGGGCACAACCGGTGTGGGCGGGCCCTTGGGGCACGCCCCGGGCCTCGATCCGACCCACGCGCCGCTTGAGCACACCCGAGCCGGATGTATTCGCGGGGGCCTTCCCCGAGCGGCGCGTCTGCTTGGGCGTGTGTCCCCATTCGGCGCAGGTGTCACAAGACGGAGCGCGTGTCCCTCTCCGGCGCCGCTGCCTCACGACGAAGCGTGAGCCCGCACCTGCCGAAGTCCCGGTGAGCTCGGACCTCACCCCAGCCAGGTCCAGTGTTGCGCTTCAGTCGTCCGACTTGGGCGGGTGGGGTGCGCCGAACATGATCTCGTCCCAGCTGGGGACCGAGGCGCGCTTGCGGCGTGGCCGGGGCTTCGGCTTGGGCGCCGGCTCCTCGACGTCGTCGATCAGCGACAGTTGCTCCGGCTCATCCGGGGCCGGCGGTTGCGGGACGTCCGACGGGGCATCGGCGGGCTCTTCCGCGGCCGGCGCCCGGATCGGCTCCACGCGCGGGACCAGGCCGGTCATCTCCTCGTCCGCCTCATCGGCGACCGGTTCGCGTCCGGCGTCCGGTTCGACCATCCCGACCACGACGGGGGAGGTGGGCTCGGGGGAGGCCTCCTTCGGGTGGACCAGACCGGCGTAGATCTTGACGGAATCCTCGTCGAAGCTCGACAGCATGTCGTACAGGACGTCCAGGTCGCTGCGGTCCGGGGGGACGATGTCGTAGACGCCGTCCACCTCGGTGAGGTCGCCCTCGTGGAACGCGTCGTCCGCGTCGAAGGCATCATCGTCCGGCGAGGGCCTGGGTGGCTCCTCCTCGTCCGCCTCATCGGGTTGCTCGACGCTCTCCAGGGTGGCCCGGACGAGGGCGAGCTGGTCGGAGACGCTGTCGCCGATGAGGGCGCGCCCCTCATCGTTGCCCGCCACCGAGAAGCGGCCCATGGCGTCGAAGATGAACAGGCCCTCGTGCGGCTGGCCGTCCGCCTCGAAGGCGACACGGACCTGCCAGCGGCGGTCCTCGAGCTTCCACGCATCCCAGTCCGCCGCGTCGGCGTCGACGCCCTTCACGGCCAAGGCGTCCGTCACGGCGTTGCGCAACGTGCGGTGGGAGGTGGTCTCGCCGCGTCGCCGGACCGGGTTGGTGCGGGCCAGGCCCGCGATGTAGTCACGTTCGGCGATGACGGGGGCCGCGAAGGCGTCGATGCTCTCCACGGGGACGCCGGCGGCCCGCGCCACTTCCTCGGGGGAAGCCCCGGCGCGGATCCGCGCCTGGATGTCGCGCGGCCTCAGGGCACTCTCCATCTTCAACTCCCGGCTCCAACACTCGTTGTGGCAGCGTAACCTACCCAATCTTCCCAGCAGCGTAGGCCCGACCGGGAACGCCAACACCCTCCTCGGGTTGCAGCGTCTTCTTGGGTGGGCTTGACGCGTGTGATATATGTGCGTCTGCGCATCGGCAAGCCGCCGGGCGCGCACCACCGGCTCCGAAAGGCATCATGGCGACTGATTACGACGCTCCTCGCAAGAACGACGAGGAGAACGAGGATTCGATCGAGGAGCTCAAGAGCCGTCGCAATGACAAGAACTCCGGGAAGGTCGACGAGGACGAGGTCGAGGCGGCTGAATCCTTCGAACTCCCCGGCGCCGACCTGTCCCACGAGGAACTGACCGTCCGCGTCCTCCCCCGCCAGGCGGACGAGTTCACCTGCGCCAGCTGCTTCCTGGTGAAGCACCGCGCCCAGGCGGCCAAGGTCAAGGACGGCCTCACCTACTGCGTCGACTGCGCCTGAGCCCCTGGATCAACCGGATCACAGGCGCAGGTTCACCCGGCGCAGAATTCCCCGCTCGCCGACGAACTTCTCGAAGCGCCGTGCTGCAAACCGGTTGATGAGGACCTGCGAGAGCCCAACGCCCATGGCCATGGCCAACACCCAGATCGCTACCTGCGACGTTGGCGTGTCCGGGTCGTTGGGCTCCGGCGGCTCTTCGCCCGTGACGAACGTCCAGGCGCCGTCCACGGCCTTCTTCGTGAGGATGGCCGCCAGGGCGCCGACGAGGGTGGAGTAGCCGTTCCACACGATCTTCTGGGACATGTCCATGGAACTCATCCTAGGGCTCGTCCCGGCGCCCGCTAGGTTGGATGCGTGGACTATCACGAACGGCTCACCGCCCCCGCCTGGTACTGGCTGCTGGCCATCACCTTCGGGGTCTCCACCGTCGTCGCCGTCGGATTCTGGTACGGCCCCTGGGTCGCGACCGCGGGGGCCCTCGTGGTCACGGCGGGCGTGACCGTCGGCCTGGCCTGGCTGGGGAGGACGGACGTGGCCGTCGACGCCACCGGGCTCCGCGTGGGGCCGTCCGTCCTCGAGTGGCCGTACGTGGGTGAGGTCGAGGTGCTGGACGCCGGCGCCACCCGCGACCGCCTCGGGATCGGGGCGAACGCCCGTGCCTTCGTCGTGCAGCGTGCCTGGCTGGACGAGTCGGTGGTGGTCCACGTGGCCGACCCCGCCGACCCGCACCCCTATTGGCTGGTCGGGACCCGGCGCCCGGCCCAGTTGGCCGCCGCCATCGAGCGACGACGGGCGGAGGCGCGGACATGACCGGGGACGCGCGCGTCCGCGTCGCCGTCCGCCGGCTCGACCCCGGCGTCCCCCTCCCACGCTATGCCCACGCCGGGGACGCGGGCGCTGACGTGGCCACCGCCGAGGACGTGGAGTTGGCGCCGGGGGAGCGCCGCCTCGTCCGCACGGGCCTGGCGCTGGCCGTCCCCGAGGGCTGGGCGTGCTTCGTGCACCCGCGCTCGGGCCTGGCGGCGCGCGAGGGCATCACCATCGTGAACGCACCCGGCACCGTCGACGCGGGCTACCGCGGCGAGATCATGGTCTGCCTGCTGAACACGGACGTCCACCGAACCGTGATACTGCGCCGGGGCGACTTGATCGCACAGCTAGTCTTCCAACGCGTCGATTCGGCGGACTTCGCCGAGGTCGACACCTTGCCCGCAAGTGCGCGCGGTACCGGTGGACATGGTTCCACCGGCGGCGTCGCCGGCTGGGCGGACGGAACGATCCCCGTGGGGGAAGGTGGAGGTAGGTACCCGTGATCTTTGGGCGCAAGGCTCGCGAGAACAGCGAGGACGCCGTCGAGATCGAGGCCGTCGACGAGGAGCTCCTCGACGACGAGGCCACCACCACGGACGATCTTGACGCTGACGAGGCGGGCGACGACGTCGCCGCCGCCGCGGGCAATGAAGACGCCGACGTTCGCGCGGACGGACCGTTCGACTTCGACGAGGTCGACCTGGACGCGGACGACGTCGAGCGCGTCGCGTTCGGCCCCCTCATCATCACGCCCTTCGAGGGCCTGGGCCTGCAGTTGCACGGCGATCCCGAGACCGGCGCCGTGCATGCGCTCCTGGCCGCGCTGGGCGACTCGGGTCTCGAACTCGCCCTCTTCGCGGCTCCCCGCACCGGTGGCCTGGCCGCCGAACTGCGCGAGGAGACCATCGAGGAGGCCACCCAGTCCGGCGGGCACGCCGGCGTCGCGGACGGTCCCTTCGGGCCCGAGGTCCAGCGCGTCCTGCCGATGGAGGGACCGGAGGGGGAGCAGCTCTTCCACGTGTCCCGCATCTGGCTCGTCGAGGGTCCCCGCTGGCTCCTGCGCGGCACCCTCATGGGTCGGGCAGGCATGGTCGAGGGGGAGAGCGAGCCGGCGGACGTGTTCGTGGAGTTCTTCCGCAACATCGTCGTCAAGCGTGACGAGCACCCTCGTGTGCCGGGCGAGCTGATCCACCTGGCCATGCCGACCGGTGCGGCGCAGGGTTAAACTTTTCCTCATGGCTTGGCTGGACCGGGTACGTACCCTGCTGCGCTCCAACGACGAACTGGCCTCGGCCGACCGTCAGCGGTTGGCCGAGGATTTCGGTTGCGATGCCATCGGTTCGTGCACGGACCGCGGGCGCGTCGTGCTGCGCGGCACCATCGACACGCTGACCATCCGCCCGCGGCAGGACACGCCGTGGCTCGAGGCCGAGTTCTCGGATGGAACGGGCAAGGTCACGCTGATCTGGATGGGGCGCCACGAGATCCCCGGCATCGAGGCCGGCCGCGACCTCCTGGTCCGCGGCCGCATCTCGGTGGCGGACGGTGTACGTCGGATCTACAACCCCCACTACGAGTTGCTCTGATCAGCCGATCAGCTCCGGCTCCACGTCGTCCTCGTTCGCGACCCGCTCCCGGTGGACGCCGGGGGCCAGGTACTGGGCAAGCTCGAGTTCCGCGTCGGGGTCGACCACGAAGAGCAACTCGTCGTCACCCTCGAGGGCGGCGTCCGGCTGCGGTGGGTGGGCCACCCCGTCGCGGATGATCGCGACGAGCACCGCATCCCCCGGGAAGCCCAGGTCACCCGAGCGGCGTCCGGCGATCGGGCTGTCGGCGGGCAGGCGCATCTCGACGAGGTTGGTCCGACCGCCCCGGAACGAGAAGAGGCGCACGAGGTCGCCGACGGTGACGGCCTCCTCCACCAGCGCACACATGAGGCGCGGCGTGGACACGGCCACGTCCACCCCCCAGACGTCGTCGAACATCCACTCGTTGCTGGGGTGGTTCACGCGGGCGACCGTACGCGGGACCGCGAATTCGGTCTTCGCCAGCAGGCTGTGCACCAGGTTGACCTTGTCGTCGCCCGTCGCGGCGATGGCGACGTCGCAGCGGTCGATGCGGGCCTCCTCCAGCGAGTCGACCTCGCAGGCGTCCGCGAGCAGCCACTCGGCACCGGGGACGCTGTCGGGCTTGATGGCGCCCGGGTCCCGGTCGATGAGCAGCACCTTGTGGTCGTTGGCGAGCAACTCGCGGGCGATGGAACGGCCGACGTTGCCGGCCCCGGCGATGGCGACACGCATGGGTCGGCCTCTCAGATCTTGGCGGGCGGTTGGGCGAGCAGGCCCTCGATGCGGGGCACGTCCTCGTTGGTGGCGGCGATGTAGAGCATGTCGCCGTCCTGCAGGATGGTGTTCTCGGTCGGCACCATGCCCTGGCCGAAGCGCGACAGGAACGGCACGCGCGCGCGGATCGCGGCCTCCAGGGCCGTGATCCGCATCCCGACCCAGCCATCGTCGGCGCTGACCTGGATCAGGCGGACCAGGCCGGACGGGTCGCGCCACTGGGGCTCTGAGCCCTCCGGCAGGAGACGTCGCAGCACCTGGTCCGACGCCCAGCGCACGGTCGCCACCGAGGGGATGCCGAGGCGCTCGTAGACCTCGGCGCGACCCTGGTCGTAGATGCGGGCGACGACGTTGTGGATGCCGTACGTCTCCCGGACGACCCGGGCGGCGAGGATGTTGGAGTTGTCACCCGAGGAGACTGCGGCGAACCCGTCCGCCTGCCTGATGCCGGCCGCGACCAGCACCCGGCGGTCGAATCCGACTCCCTTGACCGTCTGGCCGTGGAACTCGGGGCCCAGGCGTCGGAAGGCGTCCGCGTCCTGGTCGATGACGGCGACGGAATGACCGCGCCGTTCGAGGGCCCGCGCGAGCGAGGACCCCACTCGACCGCATCCCATGATGACGATGTGCACGCGGAGATCCTCCTCGGGCGTGAGCCCCTTGGCAACCGAACGCGGCAAGTTGTCGCAACGGGTCTAGAGTCTACCCACGTGAATCTCGCGGACGCCGTGAAGCGGCTCCTGGTGGGCCGTAAGCTGGCCAGCACCCAACTGGGGGAGACTCTTCTCCCCAAGCGCATCGCGTTGCCGGTCTTCGCATCGGACGCCCTGTCCTCGGTCGCGTACGCCCCCGACGAGATCCTGCTCACCCTGAGCCTTGCCGGCGTCGCCGGCTTCGTCTTCTCCTGGCAGATCGCGCTGGCGGTGGCCTTGGTGATGTTCGTGGTCGTCCTGTCGTACCGGCAGACGGTGCACGCGTACCCCTCCGGGGGTGGTGACTACGAGGTCGCGACGGAGAACCTCGGCCCCAGCGCCGGCCTGACCGTGGCGTCCGCCCTGTTGGTTGACTACGTGCTGACGGTGGCCGTCTCGGTGAGCTCGGGCGTCCAGAACGCGAAGGCGCTCTTCCCGATCATCATCGGCCACGAGGGGGTCGTCGCGGCGCTCCTCATCCTCGCGCTGATGGCCATCAACCTGCGCGGCGTGCGCGAGTCGGGCACGCTGTTCGCGGTCCCCACCTACGCGTTCATGGTCGCGGTGCTCGGCATGATCGGATTCGGGCTCACCCGCATCCTGCTGCTGGGCGAGCCCCTGCAGGCGCCCACCGCGGGCTTCGACGTGGTCGGCGACCCCTTCTACTCCCAACTGGAGGGCTTCGCCCTGGTGGCGCTCCTGGCCCGCTCGTTCTCGTCCGGCTCGGCTGCGCTCACCGGCGTCGAGGCCATCAGCAACGGCGTCCCGGCCTTCCGGGAGCCGAAGTCGAAGAACGCCGCCACGACCCTGGGCCTGCTCGGCCTGGTGGCGATCTCGATGCTCGGCGGCATCATCACGCTGGCCAACCTGACCGGGGCCAAGATGGTGGACGAGCACGCGGGCGTCTTCTTCACCTCCGGCGGGCCGCGGGTCGACGAGCACCAGGAGACCGTCATGGCCCAGCTGGCGATGACCGTGTTCGACACGTTCCAGCCGGGCTTCGTGTTCGTGATCATCACGACGATGGTGATCCTGTTCCTCGCGGCCAACACGGCCTTCAACGGCTTCCCGGTGCTGGGCTCGATCCTCGCCCGGGACGGCTACCTGCCGCGCGCCCTCCACACCCGCGGTGATCGCCTGGCCTACAGCAACGGCATCATCCTGCTGGCCATGGCCGCGGTCGGTCTCGTCCTGGCGTTCAACGCGAGCGTGACCTCGCTGATCCAGTTGTACGTGGTGGGCGTGTTCGTGTCCTTCACCGTCAGCCAACTCGGCATGCTGCGCCACTGGACCCGCCACCTGGCGGTCGAGACCAATCCCGCGGCGCGCCGGCACATGCAGCGCTCCCGCGCGATCAACGCGATCGGTCTCACCTTCACCGGCACCGTGCTGATCATCGTGCTGGCGAGCAAGTTCATCTACGGTGCCTACCTGGCCGTCCTCGCCATGGCGTTCGTGTTCGTCGCCATGAAGTCGATCCGCCGGCACTACGCCAAGGTGGCGCGCGAGACCTCGCTCGACCTGGAAGAGGCGCACGTGCTGCCCAGCCGTGTCCGGGCCGTCGTCCTCGTCCTCGACCTGAACAAGCCCGCCATGCGCGCGGTGAACTTCGCCCGGGCGTCGCGGGCCAACAGCATCGAGGCCGTCACGATCGCCGTCGACGACGACCACGTCCGTGCCATCTCGGCCGAGTGGGACGACCTCGACACCGCCGTCCCGCTCAAGGTGCTGGCCTCGCCCTACCGCGAGCTCGTCGCGCCGTTCGTGAACCACGTGAGGGAGATGCGCTCGGGCAATCCGCGCGACGTGGTGATGGTGTACATCCCCGAACTGGTCGTGGGCCACTGGTGGGAGCGCCTCCTGCACAACCAGACGGCGCTGTTCATCAAGACGCGGCTCGCGTTCCTCCCGGGCGTGGTCACCACGGCCGTGCCCTACCAGCTGGCCTCCTCGCGCCACGCGATCGAGCGGGCCGAGCGCAGCGACGCGGCCGAATGGCGCCGCCCCGGCACCGGCACCGTCCACCGCGGGGAGTTCATCGATGAGTGAGTCTGATCGGTCCTGGGCCGTCGGGCAGCGCCTCGAGGGCGTCCGGGTGGGGCCGATCGCCCACGGTGGGCACTGGGTGGTGCGCGTCGACGGACGGGTCCTCTTCGTCCGGCACGCCTTGGAGGGCGAACTGGTGGACGTCGTCGTGACGGGGCTGGCCAAGCGCCATGGCTTCGCGGACGCCGTCGCCGTGCGCGAGGCCAGTCCGCACCGGGTGGCGGCGCCGTGCCCGATCGCCGCGGCGTGTGGAGGATGTGACTTTCAACACGTCGCCGTGGCGCACCAGCGGGAGCTCAAGCGGCAGGTCGTCGCCGAGCAACTGCGCCGCATGGCCGGCATCGCGTGGGACGGCACCGTCGAGGCCTTCGACGAGGACGGCCTCGCGTGGCGCCGGCGGATGCGGTACCACCGCGGCCCGGACGGCTGGGGCCTGCGGGCGAAGGGGTCGCACGAGGTGGTGCCCCTCCCGAGCGTGGGATGCCTGATCGCCGCCCCGTCCTTGGCGAAGCCGGCGGACGCCGCGGTCGAGGGGGAGGCGCTCATCGGCGCGCAGACGCTGGATGGACCCACGTGGGTCGCCCCCGGGGACGAGGTCGTCGTCGAGGAGTGGGCAGCGGGACGCCGCTGGCGGGTCCGCGCGGACGGCTTCTGGCAGGTCCACCCGGCGGCACCGGACGCGCTGGTCGCAGCGGTGTTGGACGGGTTGGCACCCGAGGCGGGGGAGGACGCCCTCGACCTGTACTGCGGCGTCGGCCTGTTCTCCGGCGCCTTGGTGGACGCCGGTGTCCACGTCACGGGCGTCGAGGGGAGCAAGGACGCCGTGGGCCTGGCCCGCCGCAACGTGCCGCAGGCTACCTTCCACGCGGGGTCCGTGGATCGCGTCCTGCGCCGACTACCCGGTGCCGTCGACCTGGTGGTCCTGGACCCGCCCCGGGTCGGGGCGGGGCGTGCGGTCATCGAGGACGTGTGTGCCCGCCGCCCGCGCGCCATCGCGTACGTCGCCTGCGACCCGGCCGCCCTGGCGCGCGACCTGGCCACGGCGTCGGGTCTCGGGTTCGTGCCGGTTTCCATCCGCGCGTTCGACCTGTTCGGCATGACGCACCACATCGAGTGCGTCGCGATCCTGCACCCGGTTGCCTGAGCGCCAACCGGTGCCAACGGCTCAGGCTCGGGGGTATGCGCGACCTAGCATGGGACCAGGGAGGAAACCGCTGTGAGTCGCTACATCGAGGCCAGGTGTCCGCTGCGTCCGGCCGACAAGTGTTCCCTGTGCTTTCCGGGGGCTGATGGCCCGGCCAACTGTGGTCTGGTCTACCTGATGCGCGACGATCCCGACCTCCAGGAGCTGTACGCCGAAGGACGCCGCCGGGCACGCGAGGAGCGGCCCGGGGCGTAGGCTCGCCCTGGAGACATCCAGACACCGTGGTCCGCCATGGTGTAGTATCTCGATGTCGAGATAATCTGCTGGACAACGTCGAACAGGAGAAGCATGAGCGTCAACAGTTTCGGGGCCAAGGCCACGCTTTCGTCCGGTGGCAAGGACTACGAAATCTTCCGCATCGACGCCGTCGAGGGCTCGGAATCGCTGCCCTACAGCCTCAAGGTGCTGCTGGAGAACCTGCTGCGCACCGAGGACGGCGCCAACATCACCGCTGGCCACATCAAGAAGCTGGGTGCGTGGGTAGCGGACTCAGAGCCGTCCGAGGAGATCCAGTTCACGCCCGCCCGCGTGATCATGCAGGACTTCACCGGTGTCGCCTGCGTCGTCGACCTCGCCACCATGCGCCAAGCCGTCGCCGACCTCGGTGGCAACCCCGACACCATCAACCCGCTGGCCCCGGCCGAGCTCGTCATCGACCACTCCGTCATCGCAGAGTACTTCGGCAGCTCGGACGCCCTGAAGCTCAACGTCGACGTCGAGTACCAGCGCAACAACGAGCGCTACAAGCTGCTCCGCTGGGCCCAGGGCGCGTTCGACGAGTTCAAGGTCGTCCCGCCGGGCACCGGCATCGTCCACCAGGTCAACATCGAGAACCTCGCCCGTGTGGTCTTCCCGCGCGTGGTCGACGGCGTCCTGCAGGCCTACCCCGACACCTGCGTCGGCACCGACTCGCACACCACCATGGTGAACGGCCTCGGTGTGGTGGGCTGGGGCGTGGGCGGCATCGAGGCCGAGGCGGCCATGCTCGGCCAGCCGATCTCCATGCTGATCCCGCGCGTCGTGGGCTTCAAGCTCTCCGGCAAGCTCAACGACGGCGTCACCGCCACCGACCTCGTCCTCACGATCACCGACATGCTGCGCAAGCACGGCGTCGTCGGCAAGTTCGTCGAGTTCTACGGCCCCGGCGTCTCCCAGGTGCCGCTGGCCAACCGCGCAACCATCGCGAACATGTCCCCGGAGTTCGGCTCGACCATCGCGGTCTTCCCGATCGACTCCAAGACCACGGACTACCTCCGCATGACCGGGCGCACCGAGGAGCAGATCGAGCTCGTCGAGGCCTACGCCAAGGCCCAGGGCCTCTGGCACGACGACGACCGCGAGCCCCGCTACTCCGAGTCCATGGAGCTCGACCTCACCACGGTCGTGCCGAGCATCGCCGGCCCCAAGCGTCCCCAGGACCGCATCGAGCTGTCCAAGTCGAAGGAGAGCTTCCGCGACTACCTGCCCAGCTACTCCTCGCAGCCCGAGGCGTCCATCCCGGTCACCCTGGCGGACGGCCGCTCCTTCGAGCTGAAGAACGGCGCCGTCACCGTGGCGTCCATCACCTCGTGCACCAACACGTCCAACCCGTCGGTCATGCTCGGCGCGGCCCTGGTCGCGAAGAAGGCCTACGAGAAGGGGCTGCGCCCGAAGCCGTGGGTCAAGACCACGGTTGCCCCCGGCTCGCAGGTCGTCACCGACTACTACGAGAAGTCGGGCCTCCAGCAGTACCTGGACGCGCTGGGCTTCAACACGGTGGGGTACGGCTGCGTGACCTGCATCGGCAACACGGGCCCGCTCATCCCCGAGGTCTCCAAGGCCGTCAACGAGCACGACCTGGCCGTCACCGCCGTCCTGTCGGGCAACCGCAACTTCGAGGGTCGCATCAGCCCCGACGTGAAGATGAACTACCTCGCCTCCCCGCCGCTGGTCATCGTGTACGGCCTCGCCGGCACCATGGACATCGACCTCGAGAACGACCCGATCGGTCAGGACGAGCAGGGCAACGACGTCTACATGGCCGACGTCTGGCCGACGCAGGCCGAGATCGACGAGGTCATCAACTCCTCGATCAGCGCCGAGATGTTCTCGCGTCGCTACGCGGACGTCTTCAAGGGCGACGAGCGCTGGGCGAACCTGGACACCCCCGAGGGCAACCTGTTCGAGTGGGACGAGGCGTCCACCTACATCCGCCGCGCACCGTACTTCGACGGCATGCCCGCCGAGCCGGTGCCCGTCACCGACGTCACCGGCGCCCGCGCGCTGCTGAAGCTCGGCGATTCCATCACCACCGATCACATCTCCCCGGCCGGCTCCATCAAGTCCGACACCCCCGCGGGTGCGTACCTGACCGGCCACGGTGTGGAGCGTCGTGACTACAACAGCCTCGGCTCGCGTCGTGGCAACCACGAGGTCATGATCCGCGGCACGTTCGCCAACGTCCGCCTGCGCAACCAGATCGCGCCGGGCACCGAGGGCGGCTTCACCCGCAACTTCACCAAGGATGGTGGCCCGGTCGAGTTCGTCTACGACGCCTCGATGGACTACCAGGCCGCGGGCGTCCCGCTGGTCGTCCTGGCCGGCAAGGAGTACGGCTCGGGTTCGTCGCGTGACTGGGCGGCCAAGGGCACGACCCTGCTGGGCGTGAAGGTCGTCATCGCCGAGAGCTACGAGCGGATCCACCGCTCCAACCTCATCGGCATGGGCGTCCTCCCGCTGCAGTTCCCGGCCGGCCAGACCGCCGACTCCCTGGGCCTGGACGGCACCGAGACCTACGACTTCACCGGCATCGAGGCCCTCAACGCGGGCACCACGCCGAAGACGGTCAGGGTCACGGCCACCAAGGAGAACGGCGAGAAGGTCGAGTTCGACGGCGTCGTCCGCATCGACACGCCCGGAGAGGCCGACTACTACCGCAACGGCGGCATCCTGCAGTACGTGCTGCGGTCGCTGCTGAAGAAGTAGTTCCCACCACGTCGCTCGCCCCTGTCGCCCCGCGCGGCAGGGGCGAGTGGCGTCTCCGGACGGCACTAGGCTCGGCCCCATGAGTGGGTCGGACGCGCTGGTCACGAGTCGGCTCCGGGTCCGCGACGGGGCCGGCCCGGGGGAGTGGATCGCCTGGTCGTTCCTGGGCGTGGTGCCCGGCGGGCTGGCGGCCGGCCTGCTGTGGGCGATCTCGAACGTGGTGAGCAGCGGCCTGTGCGCGGGCGAGGAGTGCCAACTGGGCTGGCTCCTCCTGGGTGGACTGCTGTCCCTGCTCGTCGGGATGCTCGCGCCCGTGTTCCTGGTGGGCCTCGGCTGGGCCTGGTGGTCAGTGCTCGCAGCCGCCGTGCTCTCGACCCCCTTGTGGATCCACCTGCCCCCACTCTGGTTGTCCGCCGTCCTGCTGGTCGTCGTCGTGCCCGTGCTGGCCGGCCTGGTCGGCTGGTGGGCCGCACGTGGACCGTCCCGGCGCACATGGGTGTTGCTCGGCCTTGCCGGGGTCTTCCTTGTGGCGGCGGCCGTGTTCGTGTTCGTGGCCCCGTGAGCGTGGGCATTGAGTGACGGTTCTCCTCGCTGACGGCCACCCAAGCAGTCAGAAGGGCACGGCTTGTCGTCGAACACGGACCCGCCTAGAATCGAACTCACGTTCGATCAAGGGAGTCTGTGATGACCACGCTCAACTGGACGCCGGCGTCAGCGCACGGTTTCGGCCGGTACGCGGGGGAGCCGGGGCGCCGGCCGGTGGGCCGCACCAAGTTCCCGGAGCAGACCGCCCCGTACACCCCGCCGGGGTGGCCCGACGGCGTCCGGCCGCCGCGCAGCCCGGAGTGGGAGGACACGGCGACGAACTTCCTCCTCGACTGCTGCCCGGCGGAGTACCGGGGCTACCCGGTGTTGCGACGGCACCCAGTGGTGCTCGCTCGCTTCGCGGCCGAGTACGTGGAGTCCCAGGCCAACGGCTGCCGCGACGGCATCTCCGGCGTTCGAGCGAGCTTGGGGCCGTTCGTCACCCCCGAGGTGCTGGACGAGGTCCTGTCGACCTGGCACGAGTTGTCCGAGCTGTTGCGCCGACGCCGTCGTGAGGTCGCCCTCGTGGAGGAGGCGCTGCGCGGGAGGGTCTTCCACCCGAAGCTGTGAAGAGCGCCTGTTCGAGCCACGCTCCCGGTTGGACTGGGCCCGTGGGCAAGGTGCGCCTAGAATCGTCTCCATGTCGTTTCTCGAGGCGGTGCATGGTCCGCGCGACCTGAGGTCGCTGAGTGCACCCCAGTTGACCGACCTGGCCGACGAGATCCGCACCTTTCTGATCCGGAGCGTGAGCCGCACGGGCGGCCACCTCGGTCCGAACCTCGGCGTCGTCGAGTTGACCATCGCCCTGCATCGCGTGTTCGACTCCCCGCACGACCCGATCGTGTTCGACACCGGGCACCAGAGCTACGTCCACAAGATCCTCACCGGGCGGCAGGACGGCTTCGAGAGCCTGCGACAGAAGGGTGGCCTGACCGGCTACCCCTGTCGCATGGAGAGCCCTCACGACTGGGTGGAGAACTCCCATGCCACGACGAGCCTGTCCTGGGCCGAGGGCATGGCCAAGGCCTACCGGCTCCGCGGGGAGGACCGCACGGTCGTCGCGGTCATCGGTGACGGCGCCCTCACCGGCGGCATGGCGTGGGAGGCCCTCAACAACATCGCGGTCGGCAACGACCTCCAGCTCATCATCGTCGTCAACGACAACGGACGTTCCTACACCCCGACCGTCGGCGGTTTCGCGACGCACCTGTCCACCCTGCGCACGGACCGTCGCTACGAGCCAACCCTGAGGCAGATCAAGCAGCGGGTTCGTTCGACTCCCGTCGTGGGCGGCCCGTTGTACGACCTCCTCCACGGCTTCAAGACCGGCATGAAGGACATCCTGGCCCCCCAGGGCATGTTCTCCGACCTGGGCATCAAGTACGTCGGTCCGATCGACGGCCACGACGTGGCCATGATGGAGCGCGCGTTCGAGTCGGCGAAGAACTTCGGCGGCCCGGTGATCGTGCACTGCCTGACGGTCAAGGGCAAGGGCTTCCGCGCCGCCGAGGAGGACGAGGCCGACCGCTTCCACGCCGTCGGGCTGATCAACTCCGAGACGGGCGAGCCGCTCACCGCCAATCCCAAGCGCACCTGGACCGACGCGTTCCGCGAGGCCATCGTCGACCTCGCCCGGGCGGACGCCTACCTCGTCGGCATCACCGCCGCCATGCTCCACCCCGTGGGCCTGGACGCGATGGCCCGAGAGTTCCCCGACCGCGTCTTCGACGTCGGCATCGCCGAGCAGCACGCCGTCACGTCCGCCGCGGGCCTCAGCATGGGTGGCCTGCACCCCGTCGTCGCGCTGTACGCGACCTTCCTCAACCGGGCCTTCGACCAGGTGCTGATGGATGTGGCGCTGCACCGGCAGGGCGTCACGTTCGTCCTGGACCGTGCCGGCGTCACCGGCCCCGACGGCGCCAGCCACCACGGCATGTGGGACCTCTCCCTGATGAGCCTCGTCCCGGGCCTGCAGCTCGCCACGCCACGAGACGAGCGCCGCCTCGTCGAGGCCCTGCACACCGCCGTCGGCATCCACGACGCGCCCACGGTCATCCGCTACTCGAAGGATCCCCTGCCACCCGAGCTGCCCGCCCTGCGCAGCCACGGTGGGGTGGACATCCTCACCTCGCCTCCGGACGCCCGAGTCCTGCTGGTCGCCCACGGGCCCTTCGCCCACCTCGCCGTGGACGCCGCCGAGAGGATGGGCCACCAAGGCATCCCGTGCGCCGTCGTCGATCCCGTCTGGTCCCTGCCGGTCAACCCCGCCCTCGTCGAGCTGTGCGAGGCTGCCGACCTGGTCGTGACACTGGAGGACGGCGGCGTCTCCGGCGGACTGGGTGCCTCCCTCGCGCTGGCCTGCCAGAAGGCAGGGGTGTGGACGCCGCTGCGCCACCTCGCCATTCCTCAGCAGTTCCTCGAGCACGCGACCCGAGCGGAGATCCTGGGCGAGCTGGGCCTCACGCCGCAGGACGTCGCCCGCACCGTCGTGGAGTGGGCGTTGGAGTGCCCCGTCGCCGAGGACCGGAGCGCCAAGCCCCTCGTCTAGTGGGGCTGGCGTGTTCCTCATGCCGGCTCTGGCGGCGTAGCGACATCTGGACCACATCTGGTTCGGCGCCGCCGACAGGGCCAAGGTATCGCCGCTTGCCAGAGCGTTTCGGGTCTGCGGGCCCCGTCGATCATGTGGTCCAGATGGTGCTACGTCCACGCTGAACCCTCGCTGAGGCCCCTCCGGCCGGTCGCCACGCCCGGCGCGGCCACCACAATGACCGCCCGCTACAGCAGGGGAGTGACCACCGGCACGACGAGATCCCGCTGCCAGGGACGGACCCCCTCGGCCGTCCAGAACGCATCCACGGACGCCTCCGACACCGGCTGGGGCGGCTCCCACGCCAACTTGCGCACGGCGTCCGGCGGGATCAGGTTCTCCACGGGCACCGTGAGCTGCTCGGCCAGCGTGACGGTCGCCGGGCGGATGCGGGACCAACGGTCGGCGGCGTCCGGGAACCGGGTCGGCCAGCCCTTGGGGTGCGGGATCCCCTCGGACGGAGCACGCTTGGCAGGCAGGTCCGACTTCGGTGTCTGGAGCGCCCGCTCCAGCGCCGCCAGCCAGTTCGTCTCGTAGCGCGCAGCCTGCCGCCACTTGAATCCCTCGACGGCGCGCAGGGCGTCACGCGAGGCGACGAAGCCGGGCGCCTCGGCCATCCGGGCGAGGCCGGTGATGGCACGGTCCACGAGGATGCGCCCGGGGGCCTTGTCGAGCCGCTCGGCCAGCGCGTCCCGCTCCTGCCACAGTTCACGGACCACGGCCAGCCCGCGCGCGGTCCGGACATCGTGCGTCCCCGACGTCCGCCGCCACGGCTCAACGCGAACGGGAGCCGGGTCGGCCGCATGCTCGACGAGGTGGGCGAATTCCTGGGCGGCCCACTCGGACTTGCCCGCGGCCTCGAGTTGGTCGGCGATCCAGTCGCGGAGGGGGACCAGGAGTTCGACGTCGAGGGCGGCGTAGGCCAGCCAGTCCTGGGGGAGGGGGCGCCGCGACCAATCGGACGCCGAGTGCTCCTTGGCCAACGACTTGCCCAGTGCCCGCTCGAGCAGGGAACCCAACGCCACACGCGGGAGGCCCAGCAGGCGCCCGGCCAGTTCGGTGTCGAACAGCCGGCGAGGCAGCATCCTCACCTCGGCCAGGCAGGGCAGGTCCTGGGTGGCGGCGTGGAGGATCCACTCCGTGTCACCCACGGCGTCCGCGATGGCCGACAGGTCGGCGCGATCCTGGCCCTGGGCGAAGGCGATCGGGTCGACCAGGTGGGTGCCCGCGTCCTCGCGGCGCAACTGGATCAGATAGGCGCGGCCGGTGTACCGGAAGCCGTGCGCGCGCTCGGTGTCGACGGCGAGCGGACCCGTGCCGCGGGCCAGGGCGTCGATGGTGCGCTCCAGGGCCTCCGAGGTGCGGACGACCTCCGGCACACCCTCCGCCGGGGTCTTCACCAGCTCGTAGGTCGCTTCCTCGACCTCGTCCGGAATGGCGTCCTCGCTCACCGGCGTCGCCGTCCCGGACGCACGGTGATGGGAACCACGCCGTCGGGCAGGAGCGGCAGCCCCGCGACCATGCACAGGAGATCCTGCCAAGCCTCGACGTGGGTCAGGATCTCGGTCCCCGAGCCCCCCAGCACGGGCGTCCACGATGCGCGGATCTCCACCTCGGCCTTCTCGGGGTCGTTCTCCATGGAGCCGAAGGACTTCGACGACACCGACGTCACGGTTCCGCTCGGGGCCGTGTACGTGGCTCCCCGGCGCTCGAGGGCGTCCTGGAGCCACGACCAGCCGACGTCGGCCAGCAGGGGATCCGCCACCATCTCGGGGTCGACGGCAGCACGGGCAAAGGTCACGCACCGGAACGTGCCGTCCCAGGCGGGGTTTCCCTCGGGGTCATGCAGCAGGACGAGACGTCCGTTGCCGACCTCTTCACCCCCGAAGTCCACGTCCGCTGCTATGGCAGCGGCGAACGGAGCGATGCGCTGGGGAGCGGGGATCTCCTCCACCGTCAGTTCTGGCCGCCAGGCCATGCCCAGCAGCGACGCGGCGGCTTCGTCGAACGTGCCCGCATAAGGAATCCCTTGTGCCACGACCCTCAGGTTAAGGCGCCGGGGCCCGCTGTCACGGGAGCCGCGCCGGAGAGACCCTCAGGCCTGTGCCGGCGGGGTGTGCACCAGCGAGACGGAGTTGATGCAGTAGCGCAGGTCGGTCGGCGTCTCGTAGCCCTCGCCCTCGAAGACGTGACCCAGGTGGCTGTCGCACGCGGCGCATCGCACCTCGATGCGCGGACGACCGGGCAGCGAGTCATCCTGCAGGTAGCGCACCCGCTCCTCGCTCGCCGGCGCGAAGAAGCTCGGCCACCCACAGTGGGACGCGAACTTCTCCTCGCTGGTGAACAACTCGGCGCCGCACGCCCGGCAGGAGTACGTGCCCGGCTCGGAGAACTCGTCGTACTCACCGGTGCCGGGGCGCTCGGTGGCACCCTCGCGGAGCACGGCGAACTCGAACGGGGTGAGGACCTTGCGCCACTGCTCCGGCGTCCTGCTCACCTTCGGTGTCCACTCGGACATTCGGGACCCTCCTGAGTCGATCGGACGCCCAGACTACCCGGGGGCTCGGGTGACTCAGGCTCCGAAGGCGATCGGGGGCACCGGCCCGACCTCGGGCTCGTGGTCCTCGAAGTTCCCCTCCGCGTCGAAGGGGAGCAATTCCATCGCACCGAACGCGTACCGCGACAGGACGAGTTCGCCGACCTCGGGTGCGGTGCCCAGCGGGTCCGACACGGCCACCGCTCCGATGCGTCGGGCCTGGTCGGCCTGGACCGCCCAGCGCTCGTCGGCGGCCAGGAAGAAGGAGCCCACCGCGATGTGGCGTCGGCCCTGGCTGCGCAGGCCCTGCATCGCCTGGGTGACCGAGGGGCCCGTGCCGTCGGCGACCGCCGTGAGGCAGGGGAGACGGTGGTGGGTCGACCACTGACGGGCCCGCCGAGCCAGGAGGGCGGCTCCCCGGACGTCACCGGTGGTCGCGGAGCTCAGGATCAAGCCGTCCAACTCGAGCACCCTCGCGGCGGCCAGCGCGCCGCGGAGCCGCGTGTCGAGCAGGGTCAGCAGCGACGCCTCGGGGCCGATCGGACGCGCGATGGACACGCGAAGCCCGGGGTGCCGCTGACAGGCCCGGGAGACGAGCCCCTCCACGCGGGGATCGACCTCGACGGCGTGGGTCAGGTCCAGCGGGACGACCACGACCTCGTCGGCGCCGTCGTCAGCGACGTGGTCGAGCACCTGGGACAGCGAGGGGAGGCAGGAGTCCACGAACGAGACGTGCGACGGGACCTCGGGGCGCAATCGCGTCAGCTCGGCCTTGAGTGCCTGCGCCGTGCGCACGACACGCTGGTCTCGGCTGCCCCGGGCAGCCATCACGAGGGTGGGTGCGGTCATCGCCCAGTCCTCCATCGTCGCTAGCTGTTGCCGGCGTCGTTGCCGCTTGACAGGGGTCATCCTGACTTAAGAGTTGACGCCTTGCCAATTACAACGTCCCACGCAGTGGACGCAGTGTCCAATGCTTGAGACAAAACGCTCCCACAAGCGGAGTCGTGCTGGCGCTCCCGGTGCAACAGGCGCCAACCCCGACGCACGAAACATCCCGCCCCGGAAACCGGAGCGGGATGTGTGCGGTGGGCGATACCAGACTTGAACTGATGACCTCTTCGGTGTGAACGAAGCGCGCTACCAACTGCGCCAATCGCCCGCGGAGGAACATGTTAGCCGACACCGGGCGCCGTGGGAAATCGTCGCTCCCTGACCGCCGCCCATGGGCTCGTTTTGCAAAGCGGCGAGACATCCGTATATGGTGTTCCACGCCCCGAACGGCCCACAGCGGTTCGGACAGCACATGCGGACGTGGCTCAGCTGGTAGAGCATCACCTTGCCAAGGTGAGGGTCGCGGGTTCGAATCCCGTCGTCCGCTCGGAGAGGGCCTGAGCCTCGTGCAGGCCGGCGCTCTACCGCGGTGGAGTGGCCGAGAGGCGAGGCAACGGACTGCAAATCCGTGTACACGGGTTCAAATCCCGTCTCCACCTCGGGCGGTTGGCGCAGTTGGTAGCGCGCTTCCCTGACACGGAAGAGGTCATCAGTTCAAGTCTGGTACCGCCCACCATAAAGGCCCCGGCACTTGCCGGGGCCTTTACTGTTGTCGCCATGGGCAGTGAGATCGGCCAACGCCACTTCACCCGCGAGGAGCGCCAGGCCTACCGGCACAAGGTGCTCGCCTGTTTGGACGTGCTCGAGGAGATGCTGCGCGCCGGGGCCTTCACCCTGGACGTGCACCGCACGGGTCTGGAGATCGAGCTGAACCTCGTGGACGCCGAGCACCAGCCCAGCTTCGCCAACGCCGAGGTGCTCCAGGCGATCGCGAACCCGAACTTCCAGACCGAACTGGCCCAGTTCAACATCGAGTTCAACGTCCCTCCCGGGGACATCGCCGGTGGGGAGTTGCTGGAGCTCGAGCAGTTCCTGCGGGACTCCCTGAACGAGGCGGAGCGACGTATCGCCCCGCAAGGTCGCCACATCGTCATGGCCGGCATCCTCCCGACGGTGCAGCTGACGGACTTCGAACAGCACTGGATGAGCGACAACACGCGCTTCCAGGTCCTGAACGATGCGATGTTGGCCGCCAGGGGCGAGGACATCCACCTCGACATCGAGGGCCCAACCGGCGAACACCTCGACGCGCACGTGGGGTCCCTGGCGCCCGAGTCGGTCTGCACCTCGACCCAACTGCACCTGCTCGTGCCGCCGCGCGACTTCGCCCGGGCCTGGAACGCGGCGCAGGTGCTGGCGGGCCCGCAGCTGGCCCTTGGGGCGAACGCGCCCTTCGCCTTCGGCCACCGCCTCGAGGCCGAGAGCCGCATCGCCGTGTTCGGCCAGGCGGCGGACACCCGTCCGATCGAGTACGCGAACCAGGGCGTCCGACCCCGGGTGTTCTTCGGGGAGCGCTGGATCACGTCCATCTTCGACCTGTTCGAGGAGAACTCGCGCTGGTTCCCCGCGTTGTTGCCCGAGACGACGGAGGAGGACCCACGCGCCGTGTTCGCGGCCGGAGGAACCCCTCGGTTGGCGGAACTCGCCCTGCACAACGGCACCATCTATCGCTGGAACAGGCCGGTCTACGACGTCGTCGGCAACCGGGCGCACGTGCGCCTGGAGAACCGTGTCCTGCCCTCCGGGCCGACCGTCGTCGACACCGTCGCCAACGCCGCGTTCTACTACGGAGCGCTGGGCCGGATGGCGCGGGACGACCGTCCGGTGTGGACGCGCATGGCGTTCCGCAGCGCGCACGCCAACTTCGAAGCGGCCGCCCGTCACGGCATCGACGCCGAGCTGTTCTGGCCCGGACTCGGCGACACCCCCGCCAGTGAACTCGTGCTCCGGCACCTCCTGCCCCTGGCACAGGCGGGTCTGGAGGAGTGGGGGGTGGACGGGGCCGCCGTGGACCGCTACCTGGGCATCATCGAGAAGCGATGCCTCGCCGGTGTCAACGGAGCCGAGTGGCAGGTGCGCTGCGTCGACGCCCTCGAGTCCCGCGGGGCGACGCGTGACGCGGCACTGGTCGCGATGACCGCCGCCTACACCGAACGGATGCACAGCAACGAACCGGTACACACCTGGGACCTGCCCTGACCCGCCCACCGAGTGGCGCGTGGTCGGCGCCTCGGCCGGTCGGGCGATGCGGCAGAATGGGGGAGACCGTCCACGAAAGGAACGAAGTTGTCTGCCTCGATCACCATCCTGCGACCCGACGCGCGCGAGGAGAGGGCCATCGAGACGACGACCACCGGCCTCGACCTCTTCGGTGACGATCGGACGGTCGTGGCCATGCGCGTCAACGGCGAGATCCTGGACCTGCACCGCGAAGTCAGGGCCGGGGACGAGGTCGAGCCCGTCCTCGTGAGCGAGCCCGACGGCCTGTACATCCTGCGCCACTCGACGGCGCACGTCGCCGCGCAGGCCGTCCAGAACCTCCGCGCGGACGCCAAGCTGGGCATCGGCCCGCCCGTGGTGGACGGCTTCTACTACGACTTCCTCACCGAGCCGCTGACGCCGGAGGACCTCAAGGCCCTCGAGAAGGACATGGGCCGGATCGTCAAGGAGCGCCAGCGCTTCGTCCGCCGAGCGGTCGCCGACGATTCCGCCCGCGTGGAACTGTCCGCCGAACCGTTCAAGCTCGAGTTGATCGGCCTGAAGGGCCACAACGCGGACGCCGAAGGGGCCTCGGTCGAGGTGGGCGCCGGCGAACTGACGATCTACGACAACGTCAAGCGCGACGGCACGGTGGCCTGGAAGGACCTGTGCCGCGGGCCGCACGTGCCGCACACCGGCTACCTGGGCAACGGTTGGGCGCTCACCCGCACGGCCGCCGCCTACTGGCGCGGCGACCAGGCGAATGCCCAGCTCCAGCGACTTTACGGCACGGCGTGGGCGACCAAGGCCGACCTCGTGGCCTACCAGCACCGCCTCGAGGAGGCCGCCAAGCGGGACCACCGCAAGCTGGGCACGGAGCTCGACCTGTTCAGCTTCCACGAGCTGGTGGGCTCCGGCCTCCCGCTCTTCCACCCGCGCGGCGGCATCATCAAGCGCGCCATGGAGGACTACGTCCGTCAGGCCCACATCGACAACGGGTTCGACTACGTCGGCACGCCGCACATCGCCAAGGAGGAGTTGTTCTACACCTCGGGGCACCTCCCGTACTACGCCGACGGCATGTTCCCCCCGCTGTTGGAGGACGCCGAGCGCGACGAGCAGGGCAACGTGGTCAAGGGTGGTCAGGCCTACCGGCTGAAGGCCATGAACTGCCCGATGCACAACCTGATCTACGACTCCCGCGGACGCTCCTACCGCGAGCTGCCGCTGCGCCTCTTCGAGTTCGGCACGGTGTACCGCGACGAGAAGTCCGGCGTCGTCCAAGGTCTCACGCGCGTGCGCTCCATCACGCAGGACGACTCCCACTCCTACTGCACCAAGGAGCAGGCGCCGGACGAGGTGCGCCACCTGCTGACGTTCATCCTCGGCCTGCTGCACGACTTCGGGCTGACCGACGTCGCCCTCGAGGTGTCGACGCGCGACGAGGACGGCAAGAAGAAGGACAAGTTCATCGGCTCGGACGAGCAGTGGGCGGAGGCGACGGAGATCCTCGAGGGCATCGCCCACGAGTCCGGCCTGCCGGTCGTCGCCGATCCAGGCGGTGCCGCCTACTACGGCCCGAAGATCTCGATCCAGGCCAAGGACGCCATCGGCCGCACCTGGCAGATGTCAACGATCCAGTACGACTTCAACCAGCCCGAGAGGTTCGGACTGGAGTACGTGGCCGCCGACGGCACGCGCCAGCAGCCGGTCATGATCCACTCGGCCAAGTTCGGCTCCATCGAGCGCTTCATGGGGGTCCTGATCGAGCACTACGCGGGTGCGTTCCCGGCGTGGCTCAGCCCCGTCCAGGTCGTCGCCGTCCCGGTGGCCGAGGCGTTCAACGAGTACCTCGGGGGCGTGGTCGATCAGTTGCGCGCCGCGGGCGTCCGCGTGGAGTTCGACGACAGCCACGACCGTTTCGCCAAGAAGATCCGCAACGCGGCCAAGGAGAAGGTGCCCTTCGTGCTGATCGCCGGCGGCGAGGACGCGGAGGCCGGCGCGGTCTCGTTCCGGTTCCGGGACGGAAGCCAACGGAACCAGGTCCCGGTGGCCCAGGCGATCACCGAGATCACCGGCTGGATCACTGCCCGCCGCAACGACAGCCCGACGGCCGCCGAAGTGACGGACGACGAGCAGTGATGGACGTCGAATCGCCGTTCGACCTTCCGGGGGTACCCGACGCGTTCCAACGGCTGTGGACGCCGCACCGGATGGTGTACATCGACGGCGAGAACAAGCCGACCGATCCGCACGAGGAGTCGTGCCCGTTCTGTCGCGCACCGGGCCGTACGGACGAGGACGGGCTCATCGTCCGGCGCGGTGAGACGTGCTACGTGGTGATGAACCTGTACCCGTACAACCCGGGCCACCTCCTCGTCTGCCCCTACCGGCACGTGTCCCTGTACTCCGACCTCACCGCGGACGAGACGGCAGAGTTCGCGACGCTCACCCAGGAGGCCGTCCGTGTGCTGAGCGACGTGTCGCATCCCCAGGGCTTCAACATCGGCATGAACCAGGGCGAAGTGGCCGGCGCCGGCATCGCCGCGCACCTCCACCAGCACGTCGTGCCGCGGTGGCTCGGCGATGCCAACTTCATGCCGGTCCTCGGCCGCACCAAGGCCTTGCCCCAGCTGATCGGTGATGTCCGTGGCCTGGTCGCCGATCGTTGGGCCGCCGAGGGCTGACGGATGCCGGAGACTGAGCAGCACCCCCAAGACGTCGACCAGCGGCCCAGCCGGCCGGACGCGTCCATGGACCTGCTCAACCAACTGCGGGAGACCGCACTCGACCCCTCCTACCGGGCGGCCGTTGCGGAGAATGGAGGTCCGCGCCACCGCGGGCGCGTCGTGTTGCCCGCGCTGGCGGTCGTCGGCCTCCTGTTCGGGGTCGCCCTGGGCAACCAGTGGCGGGCGGCCCCCGCGATCGCGCAGGAGCGGGCCGACCTCATCGCCCGCATCACGCGGACCGAGTCGACGATCGACGACCTGCGGGGCCGGACGGCGGACCTCACGCGGGAGATCCGCGACCTGCGGCTGTCCGCCGGTGCCCTGACGGCGTCCGAACGGGCGCTGAGCGACACCCTCGGCGCCCGGGTCGGCAGCGACCCCGTGGTGGGCCCCGGCGTCCGGGTCACGCTGGACGACGGTGAGGACTCGGCCGTCCAGGGGAGCCAGGTGGTCGACGCCGACCTGCGGATGGTCGCCAACAGCCTGTGGGCCCTGGGCGCGGAGGCCATGGCGATCAACGGACGACGGCTGTCCGTCCGCACGGCGATCCGCAATGCAGGAGACGCCGTCACGGTCGACTACCGGTCGCTGACGAGGCCGTACGTGGTCGAGGCGATCGGGGACCCGCGCCGCCTCGAGGAGGGCTTCCGCGACTCGAGCGGGGGCCAATGGGTCGCGGGGCTGGGCGAGCACTACGGTGTGGTCTGGTCCATCGACCGGGCGAACGAGCTGACCCTGCAGGCAGACCCGGGGCTGGGCGTCGACCGCGCCCAGAAGGCCCGCTGACGAGGAGGAACTGTGTACGCGATCATCGGGCTGGCCCTCGGCATCGCCCTGGGGATCTTCCTGCAGCCCTCGCTGCCCGCCCAATTGCAGCCCTACCTGCCCATCGCGATCGTCGCCGCCCTCGATGCCGTGTTCGGTGGTTTCCGCGCCTACCTGGACGCCGTGTTCGACGACAAGGTGTTCGTCGTCTCGTTCATCTCGAACGTCCTGATCGCCGCCCTCATCGTGTGGGTCGGCGACCTGATCGGCGTGGGCACCCAGCTCTCCACGGCCGTCGTGGTGGTGCTGGGCATCCGCATCTTCACCAACGTGGCCCACATCCGACGGAAGCTCTTCCATGCCTGACCGGGAGCACGAACCGCAGCAGGCCAACCCGTCCGAGGCGCCCAGCGTCTGGAGACGACTGGCATCCGACCTGTTGAAGCCGAGCCGGTCGCAGCTGATCGTCGCCGTCGTCCTGCTCTTCAGCGGCTTGGCCGTCACCGTGCAGCTGACGGGCCAGCGCGACCAGCGGTACAGCACGCTGCGCCAGGACGAACTCGTCGCGATGCTCGACGACGTCACGGCCGAGTCGCGGAGGCTCGAGGCGGAGGTGTCCGACCTCGAGGGCACCCGCCAGCGGCTCCAGTCCGGCGCGGACGCCACGGCGGTGGCCCGCGACGAGGCGCTCCGGCGGCTGGACTCCCTGGAACTGCTCGGGGGCACGGCGCGGGCGACGGGCCCCGGCATCCGGGTGACCATCGTGGACCGGAACCGGAAGCTCACACCGGAGATCATGCTCAACACGATCGAGGAACTCCGCGACGCCGGAGCCGAGGTCATGGAGATCGACAACCGGATCCGACTCGTCACCACCAGCTGGGTCGGGGGCACCGCCGGGGCCCTCACCGTCGACGGGGTGCCGCTCGGCGACACCATCGTCATCGAGGCCATCGGCGCCCCGGACACCCTGGCGGAGGCGACCCGCTTCCGGGGTGGCCTCGTGAGCACGATCGAGGGTGAACGCGTGGGTGGCACCGCAAGCGTGGCCGAGGTGCGTGAACTGGCGATCGACACGGTGGTCACCCGGGACCCCCCACGCTTCGCACGCCCCGCCTGAGGTTGCTCACCCCGCGCCTTGATGTCCACTAGGCTGTTCCCATCCGTGGCCCCGTGCCCGGAGCCAGCCACGACGGAGGAGAAGCCGTGTTCCCTGAGGATCTTCGCTACACCGACAAGCACGAGTGGGTGCGGGCCGGAAACGGTTCGACGGTTCGCGTCGGCATCACGAGCTACGCCGCAGAGGCGCTCGGTGACGTCGTGTACGTCTCCCTTCCCCAGGTCGGCGAGGAGGTCGCCACCGATGACGCGTGCGCCGAGGTCGAGTCCACCAAGAGCGTGAGCGATGTCTACGCCCCGCTGTCGGGTGTCATCACGGCCGTGAACGCGCAGTTGTCCGATTCTCCGGACACGATCAACAGCGACCCCTACGGCGACGGATGGCTGTTCGAGATCGAGCTGTCCGACCCCGCCGAACTGGACGACCTGCTCGACTCGGACGCCTACGCCGAGGTCGCCGGGGAGTAAGGTGACTCGGCCGCCGGGCGAACCGGGGGCCAGGACGGGCCCACGGGCCCAAGGGAGGATTTCCATGACAACGTGTCCCGCGTGCGGTCAGCAGGTCGCGGCAGGGGTCAACTTCTGCTCGAACTGTGGGGCGCCGTTGCGCTCGAACACAGGCGACACCACCCGGGTGATCCCGGTGGTGACCCCCGGCCCGACGGACGTCCCCGCCGAGGTGACCGACCCGAAGCTGCCGACCCTCACCGACGTGCCCCCTGGTGCCTCCGCCCTCGTCGTGGTCCGGGGTCCCAACGCTGGTGCGACGTTCCTGCTCGACCAGGACACGGTGACGGCCGGGCGGCACCCGCAGTCGGACATCTTCCTCGACGACGTGACCGTGTCACGCCATCACGCGAGGTTCACCGAGCGCGGCGGACACATCTGGCTGGCGGACCTGAACAGCCTGAACGGCACCTACGTGAACCGCACCCTCATCGACGGTGAGGTGGCACTGCGCAGCGGGGACGAAGTGCAGATCGGCAAGTTCCGGCTCGTCTACATGGTGGCGCCCAGCGGACGGAGCTAGATGCCCGCTGCGACCAAGAGCATCGGGCAGGTCCTCAAGGTCTTGAAGGAGGACTTCCCGGACATCACGATCAGCAAGATCAGGTTCCTCGAAGGGGAGGGCCTGATCTCGCCCGAGCGTGCGCCGTCCGGGTACCGCCGGTACTCCGCGGTCGACGTCCAGCGGCTGCACTACATCCTGGACGTCCAGAAGAACCACTACCTCCCGCTGAAGGTGATCCGGGAGAACCTGGAGGCGATGGACGCCGGCGAGGAGCCGCCCTCCCCGGTGCCCCCGGTCCAGGCTGGGGAGGCGGCGGCCCCCGCCCACCAGGAGGAGCTGCCCCCGGCACTGCCCCCGCCGAAGGTCACGCAGGGCAAACGTGCGATCCACGTGAACCGGAAGGAACTGCTCCAGATCTCGGGCCTGTCCGAGGCGATGCTCTCCGAACTCGAGGAGCACCGGCTGGTCCTGCCGCGCCACGGCACCGTGTACTACGGACGCGATGCGCTCACGATCGCGGTCGCCGCACGCAAGCTCGCCACCTTCGGCATGGACGCCCGGCATCTGAGGGCTATCAAGCAGGTGGCGGAGCGGGAGGGTGCGCTCATCGAACAGGCGGTGCAGGCGCATGGGCGCCGGCGCACCGCCTCGCGGGAAACCATCGCCGAGGTCATGCAGTTGGTGATGTACGCCCATGCAGCCCTGCTCCGCACGGCGATCAGGTCCGGAGGAATCGGGAGATGACGATGATCCCCATGCTCTTCAGCGAGGTCCGGGTGACCGCTGTGGCGGACACGCCGGTCCTGATCCTGCGTGAGGCGCAGGGTCCACGCCAACTGGCGGTCTGGATCACCGCCGCCGGGGGCAATGCCATCCTGTCCGCCCTGGAGGGCATCGACGACGAGCATCCCGGCACCCACGACCTCATGGTCGAGGCGCTGTCGGTCGTGGACGCCGTGGTCGAGTCCGCCCACATCACCGACGTGGTCGAGGGGGTCTTCTCCGCGCACATCGTCGTCGGCGGCAACAACGTGACGGCTCGCGTGTCGGACGCCGTGGCCCTGGCCTTGCGGTGCGGCGCGACGATCCTGGTGGACGAGGACCTCCTGGACGAGGTGGGCGTGGGGGCTCCGGACGGGGCGCGCGGTGCAGGGGGTGGGGACGAGGAGTTGAAGGAGTTCCGGGCCTTCCTCGACACGATCAACCCCGAGGACTTCGGCCCGTCGCCCCAGCAACCCTGAGGCGGCGCTTGAGGGTTGGGTGAACCTCGCGCGACCCCACGGCGTGTCGGGGTGCCTGCCGGATCCCGGCCGCTACCGTCATACTGGTACGACGTCGGAACAATGCAGGAGGCACGGTGAACGCACCACAGGAGAAGGCACCGCAGTCCACGGCCGGGCTGCAGGACGTCCTCTTCGAGGGCGACTTCTCGCCCCTGCCGGAGGACATCGGCTTCCGTGGGCCGATCGCCTGCAGCGCCGCGGGCATCACCTACCGGCAACTCGACTACTGGGCCCGCACGGGGCTGGTCGTCCCCGGGGTGCGCGCCGCCGAGGGATCGGGCACGCAGCGCCTCTACTCGTTCCGCGACATCCTGATGCTCAAGGTGGTCAAGCGCCTCCTGGACGCCGGCATCTCGTTGCAGCAGATCCGCATCGCCATCGACCACCTCCACGCGCGCGGCGTGCAAGACCTGTCCACTGTCACGCTGATGAGCGACGGCGTCTCGGTGTACGAGGCGATCTCGGACTCGGAGATCATCGACCTCGTTCACGGCGGCCAGGGGATCTTCGCGATCGCCCTGGGCCGCGTCTGGCACGACCTCGAGGGAAGCCTCGCGTCGCTGCCCACCGAGCGGGCCGAGCCGGAGGCCGCGCCGGCACCGACGGCGACCGACGAACTCGCCGCACGCCGCGCGGCTCGCAACGCCGGCTGAGAGCCTGCCCCGGGGGAAGCGCCCGTTTAGTAGGGTGGGGATCCGTCCGGCGCCGAACCGGGTGAACGTCTCCCGGGTTCGCGGCGCGGCAGAGGGAGCGCGCCATGGAACCGTTCAGCATCCGCCACCTGGGCCCCACTGAGCAGGATCGCTCCGCGATGCTCGCCGCCCTGGGCGTCGCGTCGCTGAACGCCCTGACCGACGAGGCGGTTCCGGCGGACATCCAGATGACAGGCCCCCTCGACCTGCCTCCGGCCGTCGGCGAGGCCCAGGTCCTGGACGACCTCGCGCGCATGGCGGCGCGCAACAATCCCCTCCGTCCGATGATCGGACAGGGCTACCACGGCACCGTGACGCCGGCAGTGATCCGGCGGGGCATCCTCGAGAACCCGGCTTGGTACACCGCCTACACGCCCTACCAGCCGGAGATCAGCCAGGGCCGCCTGGAGATGCTGTTCACCTTCCAGACCATGGTCGCCGACCTGACGGGCCTGCCGTCGGCCGGGGCGTCCCTGCTGGACGAGGCGACCGCGGTCGCCGAGGCGGTGGCCGTCGCCCGCCGCCAGCAGCGCAAGGGCTCGGTCGTCCTGGTGGACGCCGGCATCCTGCCCCAGACGCTCGCCGTCGTCCGGACCCGTGCCCTCGCCCAGGACACCGAGGTCGTCGTGGTCGACGACCTGGTCGCCGGCCTCCAGCGGCATGACGCGTTCGCGGTCGTCGTCCAGACCCCCGCCGCCGACGGTTCGCTGCGCTCCCTCGACGAGCTCCGCACCATCGCGGCGAAGGCTCACGAGAACAACGCGCTGGTCATCGCCGTCGCGGACCTGCTCGCCCTGACGCTGCTCCCCAGCCCGGCCGAGTGGGGGGCCGACCTGGCTGCCGGCACCACCCAGCGGTTCGGCGTCCCGCTGTTCTACGGCGGCCCGCACGCGGGCTACATCGCGGTGGGTGCCGGCATGGAGCGCCAACTCCCCGGGCGCCTGGTCGGCCTGTCCCAGGACCGCAACGGGACGCCGGCGCTGCGGCTGGCCCTGCAGACACGCGAGCAGCACATCCGCCGCGAGAAGGCGACGTCCAACATCTGCACCGCCCAGGTCCTGCTGGCCGTCACCGCCGCGGCCTACGCGGTCTACCACGGTCCCGTCGGGCTGAGGGACATCGCGAGCGACGTGCACGCCGGCGCCCGGCGCCTGGCGGCCGCGATCACCGCGGCCGGGCGGGAGCTGGTCTCCGACCGGTTCTTCGACACGATCACCGTTCTGGTCCCCGGCGAGGCGAACGCCGTGGTCGCGCGCGCCCGTGAGGCCGGCGTCCACCTCTGGGCGCTGGACGCCGACCGCGTCAGCATCTCGGTCGGCGAGGACGTCACCGAAGCGGACCTGGTGTCCGTGGCGTCCGTGTTCGGTGCAACCCTGTCGGACGCCGTGGCCGGCGGTCTCGGCCAGCCCGAGCGCGAGTCGGCGTACCTCACGCACCCGGTCTTCCACTCGTACCGGTCCGAGACCGAGATGATGCGCTACCTCCGCGCGCTCGGCGACCGTGACTTCGCGCTCGACCGGGGCATGATCCCGCTGGGGTCCTGCACGATGAAGCTCAACCCCGCGGCGTCCATGGAGCCGATCAGCTACCCCGGCTTCGCCAACCTGCACCCCTTCGTGCCGGCCGCGGACGCCCAGGGCTACGCCGAGCTCGTGGCCGCCGTGGAGGCCCAGCTGGTGGCCGTGACCGGCTACGACCGGGTGTCGCTGCAGCCGAACGCCGGCAGCCAGGGCGAGTTCGCCGGTCTGATGGCCGTCCGGTCCTACCACCGGGCGCGAGGAGAGGAGCACCGCACCGTGTGCCTCATCCCCGCCTCGGCGCACGGCACGAACGCCGCGTCCGCGGCGATGGCCGGCATGGACGTGGTGGTGGTGAAGACCGCCGCGGACGGTTCGATCGACCTGGCCGACCTCGAGTCCAAGATCGCCAAGCACGCCGACAAGCTGGCCGTGATCATGATCACCTACCCTTCCACGCACGGCGTGTACGAGACGCGGGTGACCGAGCTGTGCGACAAGGTCCACGCCGCCGGTGGCCAGGTGTACGTCGACGGCGCCAACCTGAACGCGCTGATGGGCCTCGCCCAGCCGGGCAAGTTCGGGGCGGACGTGTCGCACCTGAACCTGCACAAGACGTTCTCCATTCCGCACGGCGGTGGCGGCCCGGGCGTCGGCCCGGTCGCGGTCCGCGAGCACCTCGCGCACTACCTGCCGAATCACCCGGTGGTCACCGATGCGGGGCCGGTGACCTCGTACGGCCCCGTCGCAGCGTCACCCTTCGGGTCCGCCGGTGTGCTTCCGATCACCTACGGCTTCATCGCGCTGATGGGTCCCGAACTGCGCCTCGCCTCCCAGACCGCCGTCCTGTCGGCCAACTACCTCGCCAAGCGCCTCTCGGAGCGGTTCCCGATCCTGTACACCGGTGCCGGCGGTTGGGTGGCGCACGAGTGCATCGTCGACCTGCGCCCCCTGACCAGGGACACGGGCGTGACCGTGGACGACGTGGCCAAGCGACTCATCGACTACGGCTTCCACGCGCCGACGATGAGCTTCCCGGTCGCGGGCACGCTGATGGTCGAGCCGACCGAGTCCGAGTCGCTGGCCGAGCTGGACCGCTTCGTCGAGGCGATGCACGCCATCGCCGACGAAGCGGCCCGCGTCAAGGCGGGGGAGTGGCCGGCCGATGACAACCCGCTGCACAACGCCCCCCACACGCTGACCGAGGTCGCCGCCGACGAGTGGCAGCATCCGTACCCCCGCAGCGCCGGCGGCTTCCCCGCGGGGCAGGTGCTGGGGAGCGTCTCGACCGGCGCGCGGGACAAGTACTGGCCGGCCGTGGCGCGCATCGACCAGGCCTACGGTGACCGGAACCTCGTCTGCTCCTGCCCCCCGATCGAGGCCTACCAGGACTGAGCGCACGCCGTAACGCGGCCCCGTGGCCCCACCCCTTGTCGCGGGGGTGGGGGCTCTGGTTGGGTGACCTCATGCCCCAGTGGATCGAGGACCTCAAGGCCAAGCCGTGGGTGGCGCACGTCCTCGAGGCGTTCGGACGGTTCGGGGAGCGACTGGGCGGCCAGTTCGCGGCGGCGATCACCTACTTCTCGGTGCTCTCATTGGTGCCGGTGCTCATGGTCGCCTTTGCTGCCCTGGGCCTCACGATCACCGTGTTCCTGCCCGACATCCTCGACCGGGTCAACGCCTGGATCCAGGAGGTCGTCTCCGGGCAGGGGGACCTGGGGGACCAGCTCAGCGCCGCGGTGGAGCAGGCCTTCAGCAGCTGGCAGACCGTCGGCGCGATCGGCCTCGTGTCGGCGGTGTGGTCCGGCGCCAACTGGGTGAAGAACATCCGTTCGGCCGTCCGAGCGATGATCCGCCCCGACTTCGACGTGTCGGAGGCGAAGACGAACATCGTCCTCGACACTCTCAAGAACCTGGGGATCCTCCTGTGCCTGCTCGTCCTCGTGGCCCTCTCGATGGCCATGACCACGGTCGCGACGGCGGCGCGCACCGTGGTGGGGAGCTTCCTCGGACTTGATCGCGTGCCCGGTGGGGACTACCTGCTCTCCCTCGTGCCGGTCCTCGGCACGGTGCTGGCGGGCTTCGTGCTGTTCGCCTTCCTGCTGAGGGTCTTCCCGGAGAGGCGGGTGCCCGTTCCCGTCCTCCTGAGGGGTGCGGCGATCGGCGCGGTGGGCATGGCGCTCCTGCAGTACCTCGCCGGGTTGCTCATCGGCCTGTTCTCCGGCAACGCCGCCTACGCGGTGTTCGGCAGCGTCATCGTCGTCATGCTCTTCTTCAACCTCTTCGCCACCCTCATCCTCGTCGTGGCGGCGTGGGTGGGGACTCATCCGGCGTTCACCGGCGGTGACGTGACCCTCGCCGACACGGTGCCGGCACACCCGACCCACTACGCCACGAAGAAGGTGGCCGCGGAACTCGCCGCCGCGCGAGAGCGTGAGGAGGCCGACCTCATTCCCGTGGAGGTGGCCCGTCGCCGTGCCGCCGCGAGCCGGGGTGTGGGAGCCGCCGGCGGTGCACTGGCCGTGGGGGTGGTGGCGACGATCGCAGCCGTCCTGTCCGGTCTCACCCGTCGCTGACCGGAAGCGGAAGAGCCCGCCCCCGGAAGGGGGCGGGCTCTTCGTGGCAAGTCGCGGTCGTGGGCGGTCAGTGGCCCGCCGGGGGAGCCGCCACGGGAGCGGCCTGGCCGATCTCCGACAGCAGGTCCACGAACCACGGCTGGGTGATGTCGAACGGCTTGCCGCCGGCGATGCGAGAGAACTCGATGGGGCGCAGTTCATCACCACGCTCCTCGTCGTGGCCGATCACGCCCGGCTCGCCCCGCAGGGCGGCGTCCACGGCGAGGTCGACCATGGAGCCGATGAGCTCGAGGTCGTACTCGTTCGAGGCGGCCGAGCGGGAGTAGTAGCCCGACTTCTGCACGAGTGTCTTCTCCGCACCGAGCATCTCGGCGAACTGCTGGCCGAACCAGGCGCCGGGGTTCACCTTGTCGAGGCGGACGTGGCCGAAGGCGTCGCGCGGGACCTCCTGACCGGCGGCCTCCATCTCGGCGATGATCGCCTCGACGCCGGCACCCTCGGAGATGAAGATCGTGACGTTGCCGACCTCGTCCATGACTTTTTTCAGGCGCTCCGCCTCGGCCTTGATGTCGATGACCGCCTCGGGCAGGTAGACGCCGTGCACGTCCCAGGCCTTCTTCGCGAGCCCGATGGTGGGCAGCCAGTGCTGCTCGGCGAGCCAGTCGCGGTACTTGCGGGCGGTCGCCGCGGTCAGCCAGCCACAGTTGCGGCCCATCACCTCGTGGACGATGAGCATGCGCGCGTTGGCGTTGTGCTCCGCGACGACGTTCTGCGCGAAGCGAGACCCCATCTCGGCCGCCGTGTCGGCCCCGAGGCTCTGTCGGATCGGGACCACGTCGTTGTCGATCGTCTTGGGCAGGCCGACGACCGTGAGCTCGTAGTCGTGCTCGTGCAGGTAGTGGGCGAGGTCGGCGGCCGTGGTGTTGGTGTCGTCGCCGCCGATGGTGTGCAGGATCGTCACGCCGTCCTCGATGAGGCGGTCAGCGGCGAACTTGAGGGGGTCGACGCCCTCGGCGACCAGGCCCCGCTTGACCAGGTCCTTCGTGTTGGTGAGCTTCACGCGGCTGTTGCCGATGGGGGAACCGCCGAACTTCTTCAGGAGCGCGGCATTCGCCCGCACCTCGTCGTCCACGGTCAGGTGGTCGCCCGCCAACAGGCCCTGGAAGCCGTTCCTGTAGGCGATGATCTCGATCTCGGGCGCGACCTGGGTGTAGCGCTCGATCAGTCCTCCCACCGCAGTGGACAGGCACGGAGCGAACCCACCGGCGGTGAGCAGTGCGACCTTCTTCGTCATGGAACGACCTCTCGCGTCGGGAACAGCGGCAGCCTCGTGGGCGTCACCGTCCAGCCTAGAGGCTCGTCGGCCATCCGGCCCCCGGTTGCCCGTCGGGCCGGCCTGTGGATGACGAGCCCACGGGCCGAGCCGGGGATGGCAGGATGGGCGCGGTCCCTCCCACCCCAGGAGTCCTCCATGATCCCGATGTCCCAGCAGGATCCACCCGACGAGCGCGGACAGGCCGTCTCGTCCTTCGTGGCCGTCGTCCTCGTCGCCCTGTTCGCCGTCGCCGGCCTTGTCGTGGACGGTGGTGCACGGTCCGCCGCCCATGCCGAGGCCGAGTCGGCCGCGGCCCACGCGGCCCGGGCGGCGGTGGACGCCGGCGTCCGTCACCGGGCCGCGGGTCGCCCGGTGGACGTGGGCACGATCCGGGCCGCGGGTCAGCAGGTGCTCGCCGACCGTGGCGTGACAGGAGACGTCCAGGTGGTGGGTGGGCGCATCACGGTGACGACCCGGACGACCACCCGGACCGTGTTCCTCAGCCTCATCGGCATCACGACGCTGTCGGCGTCCGGCAACGCCACTGCCGAAGCTCTCCCTTGATGGAGGGCTGACCCGTCAGCCCAGGCTGGCGGCCATCCTCTCGACCGCCTCGGTGATGATCGCGGGGGAGGCCGCGAGGTTCATCCGTACGAATTGTCCGTGGTCCGGTCCGAAGTCCGCACCGTGGTTGAGGGCGACCCGGGCCTTGGTGAGGAAGTGGTCGCGCGGACTCTCCAGGCCGAGCGCCGAGCAGTCGAGCCAGGCGAGGTAGGTCCCGGGCGACGGCTCGTAGCGCACGCCGGGCAGCGTTGCGGCCACCAACCGAGCCAGCAGCGCCTTGTTCTCGGCCACCTCGACCATGACGTCGTCCACCCAGCCCTGCGCATGGCGCAGGGCGGCCGTGTGGGCGATCGTGCCCATCTGGCCGGTGGACTGGTTCGCCAGCGGCGGCAGGTTGTCGAACGCGGCCCGGGCGTGGGTGCCGCGGATGAACAGGCCGGCCTTGAAGGCCGCCAGGTTCCACCCCTTGCCCGCGGAGAAAGCGACGACGGCCTGCCGGCAGTCGGGGAGGGACAGGATCGGCGTGAACTCGGCGTCCGGGTCGATGAGGACGGCGTGGATCTCGTCCACCACCAGCAGGACGTCATGGGCGGCGCACAGGCGTCCGACTGCGGCGAGTTCCTCGGGGGTGTGGATGGTGCCCGTGGGGTTGTGCGGCGAGCACAGCAGGTACGCGGTGGGGGCGTCCGGGCCGGTGAAGGCCTCCTCCAGGGCGGGCAGGTCAAGGCGACCGGACGCCGTGAGTGGCACCTGCGTGATGTGGCGCCCGTAGCCCTCGACGACCTGCCAGAACGGCTGGTAGACGGGAGGGTTGATGACGACGTGGTCCCCGGCGGCCGTGTTGCCGAGGAGCAGGGCGAGGATGGCGTTCATCACGTCCCCTGAGCGGCGGAGCTGATCCGGCTGGGGACGCCAGCCCCATCGCGCCTCGGCCATGTCGGCGTACGCCTCGGCGTACCGCGTCCCCCAGGGGTAACCGGTGTCGCCGTCCCGCATCGCGGTGGAGACCGCGTCGACGACGGCGGGGTGCTGGTGGAGGTCCATCTCGGCGACCCACAGGGGCAGGACGTCGGGATCGAAGACCTGCCACTTCAAGGACGTGCGCCGACGGAGTTCGGACTCGGTGAGGGAGAACAGCGACATGGGGGTGATTCTCGCACCTGCTCATTAGGCTGGTGCACATGGCCCGCTACTTCGACGTCCACCCCGCCAACCCGCAACCGCGCTCGATCGCCCAGGTCGTGGACATCCTGCAGTCCGGTGGTCTGGTCGTCTACCCGACGGATTCCGGCTTCGCGCTCGGGTGCACGATGGGGAACGCTGACGGCCTGGACCGCATGCGGTCCATCCGCAAGCTGGATCGCCACCACCACTTCACATTGGTGTGCTCGACGTTCGCGCAGCTGGGCCAGTACGTGGAGATGGGCAACGACGTGTTCCGCGCCATCAAGGCGGCCACGCCCGGCCCCTACACCTTCATCCTCCAGGCGACCCGCCAGGCCCCCAAGGCGATGCTGCACGACAAGAAGAAGACCGTCGGCGTCCGCATCCCCGACCACGTCACCGCGCAGGCGTTGCTGGACGCGCTCGGCGAGCCGCTCATGTCGAGCACCCTCGTCCTGCCCGGCGAGACCGAGCCCATGACGGACGGCTGGGCGATCAAGGAGGCGCTGGACCATGTCGTGGACGCCGTCCTCGACTCCGGCGACGTCGGCGTGGGGCCCACCACGGTCGTCGACTTCACCGCCGACGACCCCGGCGTCGTCCGGGTGGGCGCCGGGGATCCAACGCCATTCGAGGAGTGACCGAGGCTCACGCGTCCTCGGGGTCGAGGTAGATGCCGTCGCTGCCGTCCTCCTCGAGGTGGGACGCGACGTCCGGGACGATGAGCTGCAACGACATGGCCGTGCGCTGGTACCCGGTCCCCTTGGGGCGTCTGGGGATCTCGATGTCCGGCCGCTCCACGTGCGTGTAGGGCACGGACGCGAGCAGGTGGGAGATCATGTTGATGCGGGCCTTCTTCTTGTCCTCGGCCTCGACCACGTGCCAGCGCGCCGGTGCGACATCCGTGTGGACGAACATCTCGTCCTTGGCCCGGCTGTAGTCCTCCCACCGGATCAGCGACTCGAGGTCGGTGGGGGAGAGCTTCCACCGGCGCATCGGATCAGTGAGGCGCGACCGGAACCGGCGCTCCTGCTCCTTGTCGGACACCGAGAACCAGTACTTGAGCAGCAGGATGCCCTCGTCGACGAGCATCCGCTCGAAGATGGGGCACTGGCGCAGGAAGCGGACGTGCTCCTCGGGGGTGCAGTAACCCATCACCTTCTCGACGCCCGCCCGGTTGTACCAGGAGCGGTCGAAGAACCTGATCTCACCGGCGGCGGGCAGGTGCTCCACGTAGCGCTGGAAGTACCACTGGGTACGCTGCCGCTCGGTGGGCGCCGGGAGGGCGACCACGCCGGCGACGCGGGGGTTCAGGTACTCCGTGATGCGCTTGATCGCGCCACCCTTGCCCGCGGCGTCCCGCCCCTCGAAGAGCACCACGATGCGTGCCCCGCTGGCCTTGACCCACTCCTGCATCTCGACGAGTTCGGCCTGCAAGCGGTTCAGCCCGGCCTCGTACGTCGAGTTCGACAGCTTGTTCTTGCTCATGCCCCATCGTCGCAGACGCGGCGGACGCCGGAAGCTGTCAGGCCAACTCGACCGAGAGCGTGTAGCCGTCCTCCACGTCGGTGATGCGTGCGGTGACGATCCCGTGCCGGTCGATGGTGTAGACCTCCTCGATGAAGGGGCCCTCACCCACGCGCTCGACCTGGACGTCCTTCAGGTCGCGGCCGTCCCGGAGCGACCGGTCGTAGGGGAACAGCACCTCGCCATAGGGCAGCACGTCGCCGGTCGGCTGGCCCGACTCGCCGAGGGCCGAGTACTCGACGAACCGGAAGGCGCCGAGGTTGTGCACCGGCCGGTAACGGCGGGTGACGACCACGTCCTGGTCCGGGCTGGTGCGCTGGTCGCGGTCGAGGATCGCGTCAAAGGCGACCCGTGAGCCGCCGTCCCACTCCCGGAAGACCCCGAAGCCCCGCGACAGGCGATCGGTCAGGTGGAAGCCCGACGAGCTGTCCCCGGCGATGGCCAGGCCGATGGCGGTGGACGCGGCGGGGTAGGGGGACCGGTGCACGCGGCGTCCGAAGCGTTCACGGAGGACCCGAGCCACGAGCGGCAGGCCGGAGGCCCCGCCCACGAGGTACACCCCGGCGACCTCCGCGGCCTCGAGGTTGTCCCCGTCCAAACCGCCGAGCAGGGGCTCGAGAGCGGTGAGCGTCGCCTCGACGAGAGGGGTGGCCGCTTGGTAGAAGTCGTCCACCTGCACCACCACGGGCTCCTGACCGACCTCGAGGGCGATGCGCTTCGACTGGGGTGAGAGGTTCTCCTTGGCGACGCGGCACTCGTCCAGGAAGGACGCGCGTTCGCGACCTGTGAAGTCGACGCGTGAGCCCACCGCGCGCTGCGCGCAGCCGGCGAGCACCTCGTCGAAGTCGTCGCCCCCCAGGCGGTTCAGGCCGACGGAGGCCACGACCTCGTGGGAGAGGTCGTCGACCCGCACGAGGGAGGCATCGAACGTGCCGCCCCCCAGGTCGTAGACGACCACGCGGGTGCGTCGGCTGTTGACGCTGCGCGGCTGGCGGTGGGTGAACTCGAACCCCGCGGCCGACGGCTCGTTCAGCATGCCGAGGACCGAGAAGCCCGCGGCACGGAACGACGACAGGGTGAAGAGGCGTTGGGCGGAGTGTGCATGCGCCGGGACGGCCACGACCGCCTCGAGGGGTTCACCCTCAGCCAGCAGGGGGGCCACGTTGGAGGCGGTGCGCAGCGCGTCCGCCAAGGCGGCGAGGAACCCCGTGACCAGATCTGTCAGCCGCACGTGCAGCCCATCGATGTTGAGGGTGGTGTCGCTGACGATGCCGCCCGAGGACATCTCGCGCTTGAACGAACGGACGAGCAGGGCGCCCTCCGCAGCCGCCTTCTCGGCCGCGAAGCCGTACACGAGGTGGTCTCCGCTGCGGGCCACGACGGAGGGGAAGTGGTCCACGATGTCACCGTCAACGTTGGTGAAGCTGACGACGGGGTAGTTCCCCCGGTCGACGAGGGCGACGATCGTACGGGTGGTGCCGAAATCAATGCCAAGCTTCATGGCGGCCACGCTACCCGGACCGGACCCACCTCCGGGACGGCGTCCCGATCAGGGAGCGGGGCCGAAGGGAGGCTCCTCGTCGTGCTCATCGCGGGTGCCCGGCTCATCCGCCAGTTCGGCCAGGAACTGCTCGAACTGCTGGCCGATCTCCTCGGCCGAGGGCAGCTGGGCGTTCCCCGCGTTGCGGAGCTCCCGTTCCTGGACGAAGTGGTCGTAGCCGCGCTCCAACGCGGCGACCATGTCGGTGAGTTCCTCGCTCTCGCGGACCTGGGTGTCGATCTGGGCGCGGACGATGCCGGCCGCCAGGTCGAATCCGTCCACCGGCAGGGCCAGTGACGACGTCTCGCGGAGCGCGGAGAGCAGGGCGCGCGCGGCCTCCGGGTAGTCGTTCTCGGCGATGTAGTGCGGGACGTGGGCCACCAGCCCCAGGACGTCGTGGCCGGCCTCCCCGAGCCGCACCGTCAGGACGCCGGTGAAGGACGCGCTGAGCTGGAACGTGCCGAGCATCGGGACCTCGTCCTCGATGAGGACGGGGTCGGACGCGAAGCGCGTGACCGCGACGGGACGCGTGTGCGGAGCCGGCGCCGGCATGGACTGGACGAGCACCGTCCGGCGGACATCGAGTTGGTCGATCACGTGCCGGACGCCGGCGGCCATGCGCTCCCACTGGAGGGCCGGCTCAGGCCCGTTCAGCAGGAAGAAGTCGGTGCCGTCGTGGTCGGTGACCAGGTGGAGCTTGATCTCGGGCTTGCGGTACTCCCCGAAGTGGTCGCGGTCGAACACGATCGTGGGGCGGCGACCGGCGTAGTCGATGACCTGGTCGGTGTCGAAACGTCCGATCACCCGATTGGGCAGGTGCTCCAGCAATTCGGCGTCCACGAGTCGCTGGGTGTGGCCGGCGTCCAGGTAGCTGCCGAGGGTCACCACGAGAGTGTCGGCGCGCAGGGTGCGCTGGTCGACGTGGGAATCCCACGAGAACAGCGACGTCGGATCGAGCATGCGTGGCCTCCTGCCGGACTGGGTTCGACATGGACCTCAACGCCCGGCCGCGGCCGGGCATTCCCGGTCACCCGCCTTGACGCCTCGCCACCCTGCGCTCGACGCGGCGCGCCCTGTCGGCGGCGGTGATCACCTGGTCGAGTGAGATCCGTCCCGGACCGGTGAACACCAACGGGAGGGCGAGTGCCGCGTAGGCCAGGAGGGTCTCACCCGTCAGTGTCCCCGTACGCGGATCGAGCACCGGTCCGCCGGCGGTCACCGGCAGGGCGTAGAGGCCGGCCATGGCCACCGCCTGCGCCAACGCCGCCAGCCTCGTTCCGAAGCCGACGGCGAGGAGGATCGGCAGGCCGAGTTGAGCGGCCACGACCAGCCCCGCGAACATCTCCGCCGTCGGCGCCAGCGCGGGATGGTCGCGGAACGTGGCGGTCAGCGGGAAGAAGTTCAGCGCGTTGTGCACCCCGTGCAGCACCAGCGGGAGTGACAGCCACCGCAGGAGGAGCAGCCCGACGTCGGTCGAGGGGCGGTTGTTGACGCGGGCGACCTCCAGGTCCCACTCCACGGTGTCCCGCGGATCCACCGGTGGAGGCTCCGCCGGAGACGGCGCGACGGGGGTCGGAGGTGGTACGTACGTGGGCTCGCGCACCGTCGGGAGGGGACGGGTCCGCTCGGACTCGGGCTCCGGCACGGGGTGCCCGGCCCGGAACGCGATCGTGCGCTCGTCGTCGGGGTTCCGCGGGGATCGGGGCGTCCGCGGGACGGGTGGGTCCTGGGTCATGGCTGCTCATCCTCCAGTCGGATCACGTCGACGGACACCTTCAGGGTGCTGGACTTGCCCTCGGTGACGATCACGCCCTTGAGCGGCGACACGTCGCGGAAGTCACGACCCCACGCCGTCATGATGTAGCGGCTGTCGGCGAGGTGGTCGTTCGTGGGATCGAGGTCCACCCACGTTCCGCCCGGGACCAACACGGCCGCCCACGCGTGTGTGGCGTCCGAGCCGGCGAGCTTGGCCTGACCGGGTCGCGGGCTCGTCTCGATGTAGCCGCTGACGTAGCGCGCGGACAATCCCGAGGCCCGGAACACCCCCACGGCGAGGTGGGCGAAGTCCTGGCACACCCCGGCCCGGGTGGCCAGGAGTTCCGGCAGGGTGGTCCTCGTCGTCGTGGCGCCCTTGGTGTAGGCGAACCCACGGTGGATGTCCCGGGTGACCGCGACGATGGCATCACCCAGGGGACGGTCGGACCAGGCCAGCGTCTCGGCGAACGCACGCACCTCGGGGCCGAGGCCGACGAGGCTGGAGGGCATCAGCAGCGTGGCGCGCTCCAGGGGGTCGACGGTGGGGTCGGTCCGCAGTGCGGCGGCCGCCTCGGCGACGGTCCAGCGGTTGAGGGCGTCCAGGTCGATCTCGGGGTAGGCCACCTCGACCACGCTGGTCTTCGTGACCGTCAGCGCCCGGTGTGGACTCCCGATCTCGAGGTAGTGGCTGAAGTTGCCGAAGGCGTCCACGTGCTCGTCGAGGACGTCGGGGGTGGGGCTGACCTCGATGGCGTGCGACAGGACGCGTTGGCTGGGGGCCTCGCGTGGACGCAGGCAGGCCCGACCGTACGACGTGGTGACGTCGGCCCCGTAGGTGTAGGCGGTGACGTGGCGCACCGCATAGCGCCGGGGGGCGAGGTGCCCGAGTGCCTGGGCCGTCATCGGCCACCTCCGTCGAGTTCGGCCACCGCGAAGCTGCTCTGCGGGGACTGGGTGGAGAAGTGCGTCGCCTCGACCGCGTCGGAGAAATGGCGCAGTGACTGTTCGAGGCCGATGAGGGTGTCGACGAGCTCGAGTCGCTGTCCCTCCGCCAAGGTGACGACATCGAGGTCCCGCACGGCGCGGCGCAGGTCCAGGAGGCGCTCGGTCAGGCGCACGTCCGGTGCGTGGGTGAGGTCGTCCGTGAGTTGGGTCAGCTGGAAGGCCACCGACCGCGGGTTGGAACTGTCGCTGACGAGGATCTGGAGGGCGGACGCCGCGGGGTACGCCGGTCCCACCCCGGCGGCCTGCCGGCGCCGGTGCGTGATGAGGCTGTCACCGACGCGCAGGACCGCCTCGATGACCTGGCCCTCGGCGACGGGGGAGCGTGGGATGGCCACGGTGTTGCGCAGGAGCCGAACGGTCGACTGGGCGCGTTCGACCCTGCGTCCGGCGTCGAGGAAGGCCCACGTCGGGTCCCGGACGAGGCTCTCGGCCGACAGGCCGGCCAGGGCGAGGAGCGAGTCGAGGATGCGCTCCCCGGTCAGCTGGATGGGTACCGAGTCGTCGTCGCGCGCCTCGGTCAGGACGCGCTGGAGCCGCCCCAACACGCTGGTGGTGCTCAGCGCCAGGACCTCACGGACCTGCAGGGCGGTCGCCGTCGCGCGCTGGACGCCGTGCGCCACGCCCCCGAGCGTGTGCTCGTCGATCAGGAGACGATCCAGGACCGGGAGCGGATCGGCGAGGTGCTCCTCGCCCTGCGGCCCGGTGAAGGAGGGCCGTGCCATCGTGACGGCGCTGACGGCCCTGAGCAAGGCCCGCATGGCGGCGTGCCCGGGCGTGCCCACGCGCCGGAGGTGGTCCTCGACCAGGTTGTCGGCGACGATGAGGAGCCGTGCCGCCACTTCGGCCCGCTCGGCGTAGCGCCCCAGCCAGTACAGGTTGCTCGCCGTGCGGGGCGTCAGGCCGGGCAGCCGGCCCTCGGCCGGGAGCAGCCGCACCCGCGCGAGCGTGTCCACGTCGACCCGGGCGGGTGCGACGTCCTCGCCCTCGAGCACCCAGACGTCCTTCGACGTCGCCCCTTCGGCGTTGGTCACGCTGAAGGCCTCCGGGGTCGACGCGATGCGCGCCAGGCCGCCCGGGAGGAAGTGGTACTGGCCGCCCAAGGCGACGCCGAAGGTGCGGACGACGACGCTGCGCGGCTGGAGTCCGTGCGCGGTGACGAGCGGCGCGCTGGAGGTGGTCAGGGGCTCCTGTGCCACGTAGGCCCAGGGCTCAGCCTCGATGATCGTCCGGAGAGCGGCGAGTTGGGCCCTCGACTGCTGCCACCCGAGGACGTGTCGCGCACCGCGTCCGCGGGCCAGCGGCTTGACGATGAGACGATCGAGGTGGGCGACGACGTGCTGACGGGAGGTGTCGTCGCCGCACCACCACGTGGGGGCGACGGGGAGCAGCAGGTCCTCGCCCAACAGGGCGCGGGCCATCGCTTCCTGGTGGGGGAAGAGCCCGGGGTTCTCCAGGACGGCGGCGCGCAACGGGTTGACCACGGCGACGCTCCCGCGACGGGCCGCCGCCACCAGACCGGGGACACCGAGGCGCGAAGCTCCCTTCAGGTCGAGCGAGTCGCACCATTCCGCATCGACGCGGCGGAGCACGACATCGACGGCCTCGAGGCGGCCCATGGTGCGCAGCCAGAGGCGTCCACCGCGCAGGACGAGGTCGTCGGATTGCGCCAGCGGATGGCCGAGCAGGGTGGACAGCATGGCCTGGTCGAACGCCGTTTCGCTCCCGGGGCCCGGGGTCAGCAGGACGACGCGGGGCACGTCCCCCACGGTTCCGGGGGCCGCTTCGGCGAGGCTGGCCTGCACCAGGTCGAACCACCCCCGCAGGCGTCGAGGTGTGGCCTGTCGGTGCACCCGGTCGAGCGCTCGGGCGATCACCCGTCGGTTGGCCATCGCGTACCCGGCACCGGACGGGGCTTGTGTGCGGTCGGAGATGACCGTCCAGCCGCCCGGGGTGCGTGCGAGGTCGGTGGCGACCAGCGGGATGGACCTGCTGCCCGGGCTGGGGACGCCGTGGGCCGCCGGCAGGAAGCCGGGATGCCCGGCGACCACCTCGGCCGGGACGATGCCGCGGCGGATCAACTGGTGGTCCCCGGTCAGATCCCGGTGGACCGCATCCAGCAGACGTGCGCGTTGCTCCAGACCCCGTTCGAGGGCGGCCCAGTCGTCGGCGTCCAGGACGAGGGGAAGCGGGTCCAGCTGCCAGGGCCGCGCGCCGCCGTCGGCCGTCGCGACGCCGTACGTGATGCCGTCGTCGGCCAGGAGCCGCTCGACGGTGCGGCGCCGGGCCTGGAGGCCGATCGTGCCGAAACGCGTCAGTGCGCGGTCGATGAGCGAGGCCGTGGGGCGGACCCGTCCGCCGTCGACGAACTCGTCCAGCCCCCGTGGCGTCCCCAGCGGCAGGGCGGGGTCGGGCGTGTCGAGGCGCTCCGCGTACTGGGCGACCAGGGCACTCGGCCCGTCGGTGACTCGGGTGGACATGGCGCTCCCGGGTCAACCGCGTCCGCGTCGGACGCGTCGCAGGTCGTGAGTGGCATGGTGCCCCGGAGCCGTGATCGTCACGCGTCCACCCTAGAGGGCAACCGTGGTGATGCCGCCCCGTCCCGGATCAGGCCTTGCCCAGCGGCGCGTCCAGGTCCACGGCCCCCTCGATGGAGCCCGCGGCGCGGCCGATCATCCCGTCCTCCGTGGCGATCAGACGCCGGACTCGTCGACCTCGTCGCCCTCCGGTTGCCGGATCGCCAGCGCCAGGCCACCGAACGGGCCGATCTCCACGGTGAAGCCGCCCAGGTCGTCCACGACCCCCACCGGGCTCAACGTGGACAGGTCGACAACCCGACCCGCCGGGATGTGCTCACTCTGGACGCGGGCGGACAACTCCTCCTCGGAGAAGTTGAGCACGGTGACCTGGACGGTGTCGTCCTGCAGACGGTTGACCAGCACGAGCATGCTCCGGAACGGCACCTCGGGCACGTCCACCAGGGCGCCGGTGGCGAGGCCGGCGCGCTTGCGGACGTCGAGGATGCGCGACAGCCGACGGACGAACGAGTCCGGATCGCCCAGCTGCTGGGGCAGCGAGCCGTAGAGCGCCTGCGCCCGCGGCATGCCCGAGGCGGACTTGGTCGCGTCGGGCGCTGCATCCATCAGGTCGTACGCACCGCGCTCGATCCAGCGGGTGTCGCCCGACTTGATGAGGCTGCGCACCTGGCTCCGGTCGAGCGGGAGCGCGCCGACGAGGTCCCAGCCGGACAGGGCGAAGACGCCCGGCTGCCATGCGTTGTAGAGGCAGAGCAGCAGGTGTGCGTCCATGATCCGCCGGGTGTCCTCGGGCGAGATCTCGCTGAGGTCGGTGATCCCGAGGGTCGCGGTGATGATGGACGCCGTGGTGCAGGCGATGCCGTTCTGGACGAACGTCGCGTTGTAGGGGCCGGCCTCCCCGGTGAGCTTGTCGCGCATGGTTTGGCGGATGCGCTCGGCCAACTCCGCCCCGGTCATGTCGTCGCCACCCAGGGTGAAGTGGTCCTGGGCGTGGCGGGTCGCGAAGTGGACCAGCTCGTAGGTGAGCTCGTCGTGGTTCTGCAGGGCGTGGACAAGCGAGGCCTGGTCGACGCCCACGGCGATCGCCTCGCGGAGCGTGAGCCGCAGGAACTCGGTGTCGCCGGTGGCCAGCGCCACCTGGTAGGCGGGCCGGGTGACGAAGTCGTAGCTGAGGTCCGGGCCCACCGAGCCGGTGCTCTTGATGTCGTCGATGGTGAGGTTGAGCTCCTGGAAGGTGAAGCCGCCCACCTTGCGCACCATTGAGCCGATCAACTGGTTGGCGGCCTGCGACAGCGGATGGCCCTCCGACCACGCGGGGGCCAACTCGACGGACTTCTCCACGCCCAGGAAGCCGTTGGCGTCCAGCCGCAGGCCGCCGGACCCGAGGTCGAGCAACGAGTGGAGGGCGTCGCCCATGACCAGCCGCATGCCCGCGAACGTCGCATCGAGCCAGTTGATCGAGGGCTGACCCTCCTTGAAGTAGTGCAGGTACACCCAGCGTCGCTCGACTCCTTGGTGGTCGCGGATCGGCGGGGTGGCGGACCAGTTGGTCTCCTTGACCCCGGGCTCGTAGAAGATGACCCGTTGCAGGGCACCGATGATGTAGCCCTGGTCGGCCAGGGCCTGCTCGGCGGCGGGGGAGAGGTTCACCGAATCGGCGCCATCGGGCACGTCGGGCAGCAGGTGCCAGGCATCCCGGGGGATGTCGACCATGTGGTAGATGCCGGGGTAGTCCTTGTAGTTCAGCTCGGCCAGCCGGAAGTCGGCGCCCTTGCCCGTGTGGCCCGGGACGATGTCGTCGATGATCGTGCCGCCGTGGGACGCCGCGTTCTCGCACATGTCGCGGTACTCCTGCTCCGTGCCGAACAGGGGATCGATGGCCATGCTGATCCGGTCGAAGTGGCCGTCGATGGACGGGGTGGGATCCCAGCCGGAGATGCCACCCGCCAGCTTGACGGGGCCGGTGTGGATCGCCTCGATGCCGATCTCCTCGAAGGCGTCCCACAGGTCGGAGGATCCGAGCGCCGCCAGGAAGGACTCCCCGGGGCGGGTCATCAGGGAGAGCGGATAGGCGGTGTACCACACGGACGCCTGCTCGACCGCCGCGCGTGGGTTCGGGGCCGCGAAGGCGTTGGCCCACATCAGGTGGTTGCCGGCCAACTGGCGGGCCAGGGTGGTGGCGTCCGCCAGCATCGACTGGTCGACCAGCCACTCCACGTAGGCGCGGTTGCGGCCGTCCGGCTCGAACGGGCGGGGCCACAGCTCCGCCTGTCGGCGCTGGTCGCGGCGCGCGCGGGGGCGCAGGCGTTCCGGACGCGCGGCGAAGCGTTGCTGGTCGTAGCTGATCTCCGGGGTGACCTCCTCGGTCACGTCGTCGGAACGCGGCTGCTCAGGCGTGGTGGACACGCTCCCAACCGTAGCGACCCCGGACGCCCTGCGTCAGGCCCTGCGTCAGGCCCCGCGTCCGGTGGACCCGGCGTCGGGCTCGGCCGGCACCCCGTCGCCGGACCGTCCCTCGGGGGAACCCTCGGACCCGGGATCCGCGTCCTCGCGCGGCTCGACGTCCGCGTTCGGATCCACGAAGAGCGTGTCGACCCGCCGGGGGCCCAACAGCGTCCGCTTGGCGACGTGCAGGTAGTTGTTGGCGTCCGGCTCGACCCGCCACCCGACCAGTGACAGGGCACCGTCGACCAACTCCAGACCGGTGATGTAGTGCGGGAACACGCAGCACCCGGTGTTGAAGTACGGCAGGTCGTCGCCGCGCGGGAAGCGCTCCCGGTGGGTGTGCCCGCAGATCAGGGGGACGCCGGTCCGCTTGATCCACTTGTTGTAGTTGCGTTCGACCTTGTGGCGCTTGAAGCTGTTCTGGATCGGGCTGGACGGGCTCTTGATCCCCAACTTGTGCATCCGGCGCCAGAACAGCCGGAACGTGAAGCGGGTCAACCGCCAGTTCTGGTCGTTGCTGAAGTCGCCCTGGTGCCCGTGCACGGTGAGCAGTTCCCGTCCGGTCTCCCTGTGGCGCAGGAGGATCGCCTCATGGACGATGAGCCCGGGCAGGAAGTGTTCCTCCACGCCGGTGTGGGGGTTGGGTGCCCGCTCGTAGTGCTCACGGACGAAGTCCGGGTCGGCGAGGTCGAAGTCGTGGTTGCCGAACATGCGGTACAGGCGACCGGCTTCGTGGAACTTCTTGATCTCGGCGAAGACGATCCCGTTGGCCTTGATGATGTGGCGCGGGCTGTACTCCCAGAGCTCATCGTTGTCCCCGGCCTCGATGAGCGTGTAGCCCTCGTCGTAGTAGTGGCGGACCGCAGTCACGAAGATGTTCTTGTTCTTGACGAACTCATCGCTCATGCTGCCGTCGCCACGATGGCTGTCGGACAGCCACACGAACTTCGAACTGTCATCGAACTCCACGACCGTGGCGTCGCGATAGGCGCCGTTGAGACGCTGCATGGTCTTCATCGAACCTCCGAACCAGACGTGGTTCCAGAGTATCCACCCCGCTGATGCGGTCACCACACCCGCGGGTGTCGTCGCGGGTGCCGGCCCACCCGCGACGATCAGGCGCTCCCATGCGATCGCCCTTCACGAGCGGGATCCGGGTCGCTGAGGCCCGCGGGTCGATCGAACCACCGTGACCTCGTCTGCCGCTGCCGTTCTGGTCCCTGAGGGGTCCGGTCGGGGATAGGATTCCGCGGGTCGTCCAGGACGGGGGAGAGATGCGCAGGATCGGGTTTGACCGCGAGAAGTACCTGGCCCTCCAGTCGGAGCACATCGAAGCCAGACGCCAGCAGTTCGGGGGGAAGCTCTACCTCGAGTTCGGCGGCAAGTTGTTCGACGACATGCACGCCTCGCGTGTGTTGCCGGGCTTCACCCCCGACAACAAGATCGAGATGCTCACCCAGCTGGTGGACGACGTCGAGATCGTCATCGTGATCAGCGCCGAGGATCTGGCGCGGAACAAGATGCGCGCCGACCTCGGCATCGGCTACGACGCCGACACCCTGCGCCTGATCGACGAGTTCCGGGGGCGCGGGTTCCTGGTGGGCAGCGTCGTCATGACGCACTGGTCGGACGACAACAGGCCGGCCAAGGCGTTCCGGCGCAAGCTGGAGCGGCTGGGCGTCCGGGTCTTCCGCCACTTCCCGATCAAGGGCTACCCCCACGACGTGGTGGGGATCGTCAGCGAGGCGGGCTACGGACGGAACGAGTACGTCGAGACGTCACGCGACCTCGTGGTGATCACCGCGCCAGGTCCCGGCAGCGGCAAGATGGCGACCTGCCTGTCGCAGGTCTACCACGACCACAAGCGGGGGGTCGCGTCCGGCTACGCGAAGTTCGAGACCTTCCCGATCTGGAACCTGCCCCTGGACCACCCCGTCAACGTCGCCTACGAGGCCGCCACGGTCGACCTCGACGACGTGAACATGATCGACCCCTTCCACTTGGCGGCGTACGGCGAACAGGTCGTCAACTACAACCGCGACGTCGAGGTGTTCCCCGTCCTCAAGGCGCTGTTCGAGCGGGTGCTGGGGGAGTCCCCCTACAAGTCGCCCACCGACATGGGCGTCAACATGGCGGGGCACTGCATCAGCGACGACGACGTGTGCCGCGAGGCCTCGAAGCAGGAGGTCATCCGCCGCTACTTCAAGGCGCTGGTGCACGAGAAGCGGGACGAACTCGAGCCCCAGCAGTCCGACCGGGTCGCGCTGCTGATGGGCCAACTCGGCATCACGAAGGAGGATCGTCCGACGGTGACGGCGGCACTGGAGCTTGAGAGGAAGACCAAGGCGCCGGCGTCCGCCATCGAGCTGCCGGACGGCACGATCGTGACCGGCAAGACGTCCGCGCTGCTGGGCAACTGCTCCGCGATGCTGCTGGACGCCCTCAAGGCGCTCGCCGGGATCGATCCCGAGGTGAAGCTGCTGGCGACCGAGACGATCGAGGCGATCCAGACCCTCAAGACGGGGCACCTCGGCAGCCGCAACCCACGCCTGCACACGGACGAGGTGCTCATCGCCCTGTCCGTGAGCGCCAACACGGACGACAACGCCCGGCGTGCCCGCGCGGAACTGGGGCAGTTGCGAGGTTGCGACGTGCACACGACGACGATCCTGGGCACCGTGGACGAGGGCATCTTCCGGAACCTGGGCGTCAATGTGACGTCCGAGCCCGTCTACCAGCACGCCCGGTTGTACCGGAAGAAGTGAGGTCGCGATGCCGTCGGTCTGGGCCTGGTTGGCCACCCACCCGGAGGTCCTGCTCTTCGGCCTGATCAGCCTCGGAATGGCGCTCGGCCACGCGTCCTTCCGCAAGGTGTCGCTGGGGGCGGCCGCGGTGCTGTTCGTGGCGATCGCCGTGTCGGCGGCGGCATCGGCGCAGGGGCAATCGCTGGAGATCCCGGCGGCGTACGCGCACCTCGGGCTGGCTCTGTTCACCTTCTCGGTGGGCGTCTCCTCGGGCGCGGCGTTCTTCAACTCGCTGCGGACCCAGGCCGTCGCGATGCTCGGGGTCGCGCTCGCGATCATCCTGGGTGCGGTCGTCGCGTTCACGCTCGGTCCGGTCTTCGGGCTGTCGGTGGAGGAGGCCGCCGGCACCTTCGCCGGGGCGCTGACCAACACGCCCGCCCTGGCGGCGGCGGGCAACAGCCCCGCCGCGACCGTCGGGTACTCGGTGGCGTACCTGCTGGGCGTGCTGGGCATGCTCGGCGTCCAGCAGTTGGCGCTGCGCCACCGCGCCGAGGACGCCGACACCCCGGCCCCCCTGACCCAGGTCAACGTCCGCGTGGAGCGGGTCGCGCCGGGCACGACGGTCCGCGACCTCACCACCCTGCACGGTGACCAGATCTCGATCACCCGCGTCCGGCACGAGGAGGAGGGCCCGGTCGAGCTCGCGCACGACGACGAGCGGCTCGAGGTGGACGACGTCATCACGGTCGTGGGCCCGGACGACGTGGTCGCGCAGGTGGTGGGGGAGTTGGGCCACGAGTCGAGCCACCACCTCGCCCAGGACCGCGCCACCCTGGACTTCCGGCGGGTCACCGTGTCCGACCCCAAGCTGTCGGGGCGGACGCTGGGGGAGCTTGACCTCGAGGAGAGGTTCGGCGCCACTGCCTCTCGGGTGCGGCGCGCCGACGTCGACATGGTGGTGCGGCCGTCCTACGTGCTGCAGCTGGGGGACCGCGTGCGGGTGGTCGCTCCGCGCAGCCAGATCTCCAAGGTGAGCGAGTTCTTCGGCGACTCCAGCCGTGGCCTGACGATCATCAACCCGATCGGTCTGGGGCTGGGCCTGGCGCTGGGCTTCGCCCTCGGCTCCCTCTGGCTCCCTCTGCCCGGTGGGGGCACGTTCGTGCTCGGCTCGGCCCTGTGCTGCCTGCTGGTCGGACTCGTGTTCGGGCGCGTGGGACGCGTCGGGCCGCTGGTGACGACGTTGCCGTTCACCGCCACCGCGGTGATCAGCGAGCTCGGGCTGCTGATGTTCCTCGCCCAAGCCGGATCGCGTGCCGGGGCGCAGATCCTCGCGGCGTTCGCGTCGGGGCAGTGGCTCGGCATGCTCGGGCTGGGAGTCGTCATCACGGTGGTCGTCGGCCTGGCCGTCTACTTCTTCCAGCGCACGGTCATGAGGATGGGCGGGACGACCCTCTCCGGCCTGCTCGCCGGGGCCCAGACCCAGCCGGCACTGCTGGCGTACGCCAACGAGCAGACCGGGTACGACTACCGCGTCACCGCCGGCTACACGACGGCCTATCCCACGGCGATGGTCACCAAGATTCTCGCCGCGAGCTTGCTCGCCCTGTTTGCCTGAGCCGCTTGCGCCGGTCCAGCCCCTCCGCGGCGCCCTTCCGTGGCGGCAACCGTCTGGCTAGCATGAATCGCGAGTGGGGTCACCAGGACCCCTGGCCCGAAAGGACCACTCGCATGCGCATTGTCAACATCGGAGGACCCATCGCCCTCGGCGTCATCGGCGCCATCCTGTACTTCGCCATGTCCGACCTCATCAGGGGTGTGGACACCAAGATGGTCGGCCTCATCCTGTTGGTGGCCGCCTTGCTCTGGCTGGTGATCGGCCTGATCGCCAACCGTCCGCGCAGCGCGGTGACCACGGAGCGCACCAACGTCCAGGACGTGGGTGGAACCCGCGGCACCGGCGGACAGTCCGTGGAGCGCGAGGTGCGTCACGACGAGATCTGACGTGTTGTCGTGAGGAGGGCCCCGGGTTGGAACCCGGGGCCCTCGTTCTTGGTCAAGGTGAACGATCGGTGACCACCAATCCGACGCGGCGGGCCGGGGGAGCGCGGTCTGCTCCGTGAGGGGCGCTCATAACTTTGAGGGCGTTCCCTCGGGGTGCCGAATGTCATAATGTGCATTATCGGACAGTTGGTCATGGGGTCGCCGGAACACCTCTCGGACCGCTGCAGGCAGCCTCCATCCGGCTCTGGCAGCGCGTGCTTGCCAAGCGCCCAGAAAGCGGCGTATTGTTTCGCCCGTCGCCATGGCAGGCGACACAGGGTTGTTACCCGCGAGGGGCAAGACCTGAGATGCGTTCACCGCGTCTCAGGTCTTTTTTGTTTCCAGGCGCGGGCCAGAGCAAGGAGAAGGGATTCACAGTGGAACCCACCACCACTTCGGCTGCACAAGCCATCGTTGACGCCGTCGGCGGCGCCGACAACATCACCAAGTTGACCCATTGCGCCACTCGGCTGCGCTTCGACCTGAAGGATGCCGCTCTCGTCGATTCCGCTGCACTGGACGCCAACCCGGTCGTCCTCGGCGCGGTGCCCCAGGCCGGCGATCGGCACCAGGTCGTCATCGGCGGCGGCGTGCAGGGCGTCTACACCGACATCATGAACCTGCCGAGCATGCGTGCGTTGGGGTCCGGCCAGGTCTCGGACGCCGACGTCAAGGCGGCCGCCCGCGCGAAGGCTCGCGGCAAGGTCGCCTGGCTCGATGCGTTCTTCGAGTACCTGTCCGACAGCTTCCGCCCGTTGCTGGGCGTGCTGCTGGGCGCATCGCTCATCATCGCCGGCGCCGCGGTGCTGGACGCCCTCGGGTTCGTCGACTTCCGTGCCGCCGACAAGGCGGCCGGCTGGGTGTTCGTGGACACGATGTGGCGCGGCGTGTTCTACTTCCTGCCGATCATGGTGGCCTTCAACGCGGCCAAGAAGCTCAACATCGACCCGTGGGTCGGCGCCACCGTCATGGGTGCCCTCATGACCCCGGAGTTCATGAGCCTGTCCAACCCCGAGCGCTTCCCCGACACCGTGTGCACCCCGAGCCCGATCCCCGGTGCTGACCCGACGTGCGTCGCGGACATCTTCGGCCTGCCCATGCAGCTCAACGGCTACGGCGGCCAGGTGTTCGTGCCGCTGATCATGGTCGCGGTGCTCGCCCTCGTCTACAAGGGTTGGAAGAAGGTGTTCCCGGAGAACGTGCAGATGGTGTTCGTGCCGTTCCTGTCGATGCTCGTCATGATCCCCGTGACCGCCTTCCTCATCGGCCCGCTCGGCATCTGGCTCGGCACCGGGCTGGGTACGGGCCTGTCGTGGATGAACTCCAACGCCCCGTTCGTGTTCGCCATCCTCATCCCCATGGTCTACCCGTTCCTCGTGCCGCTCGGCCTGCACTGGCCGCTGAATGCACTGATGCTGGCCAACATCCAGACGCTCGGCTATGACTTCATCCAGGGCCCCATGGGCGCGTGGAACTTTGCCTGCTTCGGGGCCACCGCGGGCGTGCTCCTCCTGTCGATGCGTGACAAGGACGTCGTCATGCGTCAGACCGCCACCGGTGCCCTCGCCGCAGGCCTGTTCGGTGGTATCTCGGAGCCGTCGCTGTACGGCATCCACCTGCGGTTCAAGCGCATCTACCCGCGCATGCTCGTCGGGTGCTTCGCCGGCGGCCTGACCATCGCGATCCTCGGGTCCCCGTTCGGCGGCGTGAAGACCTCCGCCTTCGCCTTCACCTCGCTGTTGACGATCCCGGTCTTCGACCCGATGTGGATCTACGCCATCGCCATCGCCGTCGCGTTCTTCGTCGCCATGGCCCTGGTCGTCGTGTCCGGGTACAAGGACAAGGAGGCGCCGGAACTCGCCACCGTCGGGGCCCCGGCCGCGGCCGTCGGAACGTCCGTCACCGAGCCGCAGTCCTCCCCTGCCCCGCAGTCCTCCCCCGCTCCGCAGGCCGCCTCCGTGCTCGTGGCGTCCGGCACCACCACGGTCGGTTCGCCGGTCGCGGGTCGAGTCGTGAGCCTGGACGATGTCGAGGACAAGGTGTTCTCCTCACGCACGCTCGGTGAGGGTGTGGGCGTGGTCCCCAGCGAGGGGCGGTTCGTCGCGCCGGTGGCCGGCACGCTCGCCACGGTCACCAAGACCGGGCACGCGTTCGGCATCAAGACCGACAACGGCATCGAGGTGCTGGTCCACATCGGCATCGACACGGTCCGTCTGAAGGGCGAACACTTCACCTCCCACGCGGCCAAGGGCCAGCGCGTCGAGGTGGGTGACCTGCTCGCCGAGGTCGACCTGGACGGCGTCCGCGCCGCAGGCTTCGACACGACGACGCTGGTGACGGTGACCAACACCAAGATGATCACCAGCAACGGCGGGGGGGTGACGCCCTTCCCCGGTCAGGAGGCCGGTGCCGGCTCCCCCATCATCGACGTGACACGCTGAGGGCCTTCCATGGAGATCCTGCGCGTCTTCAACAACAACATCGTCCTCGCCAGGGACAGTAGTGGCGGCGAGGTCATCCTGACCGGCCGGGGCATCGGCTTCCAGGCCCGCCCCGGCCAGCAGGCCGACCCAGCCCAGGTTGCGCGCGCATTCTTCCCCGCGGACGGTCGGGACCCCGACCACCTCGCGGCCCTGCTCGGGGCCATTGCCCCCGAGCAGGTCAGCGCGGTGGCGTCCGCCCTCTCCGATGCCGGCCTGGGGGATCTTGCGGAGACCACCCCGACCCTCGTCATCGCCCTGGCCGACCACCTGGGCTTCGCGCAGAAGCGTCAGGCGCAAGGCATCAACGTGGAGTACCCCCTCTTCGCGGAGATCACCCACCTGTACGGGGACGAGTTCACCAAGGCCAACCACGTGCTCGCCGCCTTCAACTCCCTCACGGACCGGCCCCTCCCCGAGAGCGAGGCGGTCGCCATCACCCTGCACATCGTCAACGCGGGAATGGCGACCGGTGACCTGTCGTACACCTACACGATGACGGGCGTCATCCAGCAGATGATCGAGGTCATCGCGAGCACGTTCGACATCGAACTCGACGCGACGTCCGTCAGCGTGGGCCGGCTCATCACGCACCTGAGGTATCTGTTCGTCCGCATCCACCAGCACCAGCAACTCGACAGCGATCCCTCCGCGGTGGGGCTGGCGATCCGGCAGGCGCACCCCCAGGCGCTCGCGTGCGCGCAACGCCTCGCCCAGATCGTCGAACTGCGCCTGGGGGCGGCGCTCACCGACGACGAGGTGTCCTACCTCACCCTGCACGTGGCCCGGGTCGTAGAAGCTCGTCGGGCCTGAATCCGAGACGACGTGACCATTCGGAAAGGAAGTCACATGCCCACCAGCATCGTGCGCGGCACCGGGGTCGTGGGCGGCTACGCCTACGCGCCGGTCGCTTGGACACGCCCGGCGCCCGTTCCCCCCGCGAACACCGCCCTCGTCGCCGAGGATGCGCGTGCAGCCGAGGCCACCCGGTTCACCGAGGCTGTGGCCGTGGTGGCCGGACGGTTCGCCGACCGTGCCTCCGCGGCCACGGGTGTCGCTGCTGAGGTGCTGGGCGCCACCGCAGCACTCGCCCAGGACCGCGGCTGGAGCCGCGCCGCGATCAAGCTGGTCAAGGCCGGCTCAACAGCGGAGTCCGCCACGGACCAGGCCATCGGGCAGTTCATCACCCAGTTCGAGAAGCTCGGCGGCCTGATGGCCGAACGCACCACTGACCTCAAGGACATCCGCAACCGGGTGGTGGCAGAACTCATGGGCCTGCCCGAGCCGGGGATCCCCAGCCGTCGTGGCCCGTGGTGCTGTGCGCCGAAGACCTCGCGCCGGCCGACACCGCCGGGCTCGACCCGACGCTCATCCGCGCGCTCGTGACCCGCCTGGGCGGGCCCACCTCCCACACGGCCATCATCGCGCGGCAACTGGGCATCCCCTGCGCCGTGGCCGCCTCCGCGCTGGACACGGTGGCGGAGGGGACGCCGGTGCTCGTGGACGGCACGTCCGGCATCATCACCCTCGAACCGGACGCCGCCGAGGCTCAGCGCCTCGTCGCCGAGGACGCAGCACTGAGAGGGAAGATCCGCGCCTGGACCGGACCCGCGGCGACCGCCGACGGTTACCCCGTCCAACTCCTGGCCAACGTCCAGGACGGCAAGGCCGCGGCGAAGGCGTCCGCCTCACCCGCCGAGGGCGTCGGACTGTTCCGCACCGAGCTGGCCTTCCTGACCGCCCAGACCGAGCCCAGCGTGGCGGAGCAGGCCCGCGTCTACGGCGAGGTCTTCGCCGCCTTCAAGGACAGGAAGGTCGTCGTGCGCACGCTGGACGCCGGCTCCGACAAGCCGGTCCCGTTCGCCAACCACGACCGGGAGGAGAACCCGGCCCTCGGCGTCCGGGGGATCAGGCTCGGATGGTCGAACCCGGGACTGGTCGAGCGCCAATTGGACGCCATCGCCCAAGCCGCGGAGGACAACGGGGTGAGCCAGGCATGGGTCATGGCCCCCATGATCGCCACCGTCGATGAGGCCCACGAGTTCGCCACGCAGTGCCGCGAGCGCGACCTGAAGCCGGGCATCATGGTCGAAGTCCCCTCAGCCGCGCTGCTGGCGGACCAGTTCCTCGCCGAGGTCGACTTCTTCTCGATCGGTACCAACGACCTCACCCAGTACACGATGGCCGCCGACCGCATGGGCAGTGCTCTGGCGCAACTGACCGACCCGTGGCAGCCGGCCGTGCTCGCCCTCATCGCCCTGGCCGCCCGAGCCGGCGAGCGGGCCAACAAGCCGGTGGGCGTGTGCGGCGAAGCGGCCGCGGATCCCCTCCTCGCCTCCGTCCTGGTCGGCCTCGGTGTGACGAGCCTGTCCATGGCGACGAACGCGCTCGGCGCCGTGGGCGTCCAGCTGGGCAGGGTGACCCTCGACCAGTGCAAGGACGCCGCCGCGCGCGTCCTCGTCGCTCGGAACGCGCGCGACGCCAAGGAACTCGCCGCCCGCCTGCTCGGCTGACGGCTCGAACACAAACACAACAACACCAACCAACAAAAAGGAGAAACACATGCCAAGCAAGACCGTCGTGGTGGGATCGTCCGTGGGCCTGCACGCCCGTCCGGCAGCCATCATCGCCGAGGCCGCCGCGCAGTACGAGGACGATGACGTCACCCTCACCCTCGTGGGTGGGGACGATGACGAGGGCGTGGACGCGGCATCGAGCCTGATGATCATGACCCTCGGCGCCGAGTGCGGCGCGCAGGTCGTCGTCTCATCCGACAACGCCGAGGCCGTCGACGCCATCGCGGCGCTGATCGAGAAGGACCTCGACGCCCAGTGACCTGATCGCTGGGAGCAGGCGCCGTCGCCCCCCGCGTCCGGGACTCAGGAATCTCTCAGGCGAGGGTTGAGGGTTCAACCCCCGAAACCGTCACCTCGCTTGTAGAGAGCCTCCCGGCGGCGCAAGCATGCTGGCAGGCCACCTCACCCCCTGGGCCGACGTCCGTACACCCATGTCCGGCTCGAGGAGTGAGTCAGCACCGTGCGCAACCATGCCCGTCTCGTCTCGGCGATCGCATCAGCCCTGTTGGGCTTCACCGGCGTCGTCGTGGTCTCTCCCCCGTCCGCCGCCGCGGCGGAGACCCGGGTGGTGTGCAACAACGACTGGGTCCGCGTGCGGTCGGCCGCCACCACGTCCTCAGCTGAGCTCGGTCGACTTGATCGAGGTGCGGTGTTGTCGGGCGTGCAACAGGGCTCCTGGTTCCGGCTGGGCAAGGGCGGGTTCGTCGCCGCGTACTACACGTGCACCTCGCCGACCTCACCGGCTCCCCCGTCGGTCGCAGCAGCGGCGGGCAGCCGTACCCACCAGGTGTGCCGGACGCCCTCGGTCCGCGTGCGTGAGCGCGCGACCACCACCTCGCGCGAGCTGCGGCGCCTCGCCGAGGGAACCACGATGTCGGGCACGATGCAGGGCTCCTGGCTCCGCCTGAGCGACGGGTCCGGCTACGTGGCGCGCTACTACGCCTGCGCGGCGCCGCCCCCCTCCCCCACGAACGCCTCGGCGCCGGCCGCCCCGGCACCGTCGGTCGCAGCAGCGGCGGGCAGCGGTACCCACCAGGTGTGCCGGACGCCCTCGGTCCGCGTGCGTGAGCGCGCCACCACCAACTCGCGCGAGCTGCGGCGCCTCGCGGAGGGAACCACGATGTCAGGCACGATGCAGGGCTCCTGGCTCCGCCTGAGCGACGGGTCCGGCCACGTCGCGGGCTACTACGCCTGCGCCGTGCCGACCCCCTCCCCCACCACCGCGCCTTCTGGCACCCAGGACAACGGCACCCCGCTGCTGCAGCCGACGGCAACCCTCGGCAGCCCCACCAGCGCTTTCGGTCCGCGCTTCCACCCGATCCAGCGCGTGTGGCGCCTGCACAACGGCATCGACATCGGCAATCGCGCGGGCGAGGCCGTGCTCGCAGCTGAGTCGGGCGTCGTGACCACCGTGACCCAGGACCCCTCGGCGGGCCTGCACGTCAAGATCCACCACGGCACGGTTGCCGGGACCGCCGAGGTCGGTTCGGGCTACCTCCACCTGGAGTCGGCGGACGTCGCTCCCGGCCAACACGTGGTGCGCGGCCAAGTGATCGGGCGGGTGGGCTCCACCGGCCTGTCGACCAAGCCGCACCTGCACTTCATCACCTATGAGTCCGGCGTACCGGTCAACCCCGAGAAGTACCTGGGGCCCCTGTCCTCGCTTCGGGCCTGACCAGCTCCTCCGGCGTCCAACACGAGAGGGACGCCGCGCCCAACGGCGCGGCGTCCCTCTCGTGTTCGGTGGCGGGATCAGAAGTTGATCATGTGCCCGACAGAGCCCTCCACGGCCTCCTTGATCGCCTCCGAGAGCGTCGGGTGTGCGTGCACCGCGCGGCCGACCTCGTGGGCCGTCAGGTCCCACTGCTGGGCCAGGACGAGCTCGGGCAGCAGCTCCGTCACGTCGGGGCCGATCATGTGGGCCCCGAGGAACTCGCCGTGCTCGGCGTCCACGACGACCTTGACGAAGCCGGTCGCGTCGCCCAGGCCCCAGGCCTTGCCGTTGGCCGAGAAGGGGAACTTGCCGACCTTGACGTCGTAGCCCTTCTCCTTGGCCTGCGCCTCGGTGTAGCCGAACGAGGCGACCTGCGGCTGGCAGTACGTGGCGCGCGGGATCATCACGTAGTCGAGCGGCATCGTCTCGGCGCCGGCGATGGTCTCCGCGGCGATGACGCCCATGGCCTCGGCGGTGTGGGCCAGCATGAGCTTGCCGGTCACGTCGCCGATGGCGTAGACGCCTTCGACGTTCGTGCGCATGTACTCGTCGATGACGATCGCGCCGCGGTCGGTGGCAACGCCCGTGTTCTCGAGCCCGTAGCCCTCCAGGCGCGCGGCGAAGCCCATGGCCTGCAGCATCTTGTCGGCCTCGAGCACCTTGGCCTCGCCCCCCTTGGCGGGCTCGACGGTGACGCGGACGCCGGAGCCCGTGTCCTCCACCTGGGTGACGGCGGTGCCGGTCAGCACCTTGATGCCGAGCTTCTTGTAGGCCTTGGCGAGCTCGGCCGAGACGTCCGCGTCCTCGTTCGGGACCATGCGGTCGAGGTACTCCACGATGGTGACGTCCACGCCGTAGGAGTTGAGGACGTAGGCGAACTCCGTGCCGATGGCACCCGAGCCGCCGATGATGATCGACTTGGGCAGGTTGTCGGCGAGGATCTGCTCCTTGTAGGAGATGACGTTCTCGCTCCATTGCGTACCGCGCAGCAGCTTCGTGGTCGCACCGACGCCGATGATCACGTTGTCGAAGGTGACCGTCTCGGTGGCACCCTCATTGGTGGCGACCTCGATGGTCTTGGCATCCTTGAACGTGCCCCAGCCGTGGATCTCCTGGATCTTGTTCTTCTTCATCAGGTAGTGGATGCCACCGACCATGCGCTCGGACACCTTGCGGGAGCGCGAGAACGCGACACCGTAGTCGAGCGAGATGTCGCCGCTGATGCCGAAGGTCTTCGCCTCCTTGGTCACGATGTGCGCCAGCTCGGCGTTCCGCAACAGGGACTTGGTGGGGATGCAACCGATGTTGAGGCACACCCCGCCCCAGTACTCCTTCTCGATGATGGCAACCTTCTTGCCCAGCTGGGCGGCACGGATGGCGGCGACATACCCGCCCGGGCCTGCTCCGAGGACAACGACGTCGAAGTGAGAGCTCATGCGCGACACTCTATTACTGGCAACCGACCTCGGGAGAACGCGGTCGTCCGCGCTAAAGTTGATCGGCGTGACCCAGAACAGCTCTGAGAGCCTCGGCCGACTCATCCGCGACGCGCGCATGCAACGCGGACTCTCGCCCGAACAAGTGGCGAGCGCCCTCGACATCGACGCGTCGGACCTGCGCGCGATCGAGACCGGAGCCCGCGAGCTCGACCTGGCCAAGGTGACCGACATTGCCACCACCCTGCAGGACCCGACCCTCGCGCCGACCGCGCGCACCATGCACCTGCGCATCAAGGGCGGCACCAAGCTGTCCGGAAGCATCGACGTCCGCTCGTCGAAGAACGGCGCCGTCGCCCTGCTGTGTGCGTCGCTGCTGAACAAGGGCCGGACCGTCCTGGAGGGCATCGCGCAGATCGAGGAGGTCAACCGCATCCTCGAAGTGTTGTCCTCCATCGGTGTGAAGGTCACCTGGTCCGACGACAAGTCGGAGCTCGAGCTCATCCGCCCCGACGTGCTCGACCTCGCCGGCATGGACGTCGAGGCGGCCCGCAGAACGCGCTCCGTGATCATGTTCCTCGGACCGCTGCTGCACCTGCTGCCCGAGTTCCAGCTGCCGTACGCGGGCGGCTGCAACCTCGGCACCCGCACGGTCACCCCTCACCTGCAGGCCCTCCAGTACTTCGGGCTCGAGGTCAAGGCCACGGACGGTTGGTACCACGCCCACGTGCGCGAGACGGGTGAGGGCGTCCGCCACATCACGCTCACCGAGCGGGGCGACACGGTCACCGAGAACGTCCTGATGGCCGCGGCCCTCTACCCGGGCACGACCGTCATCCGCAACGCCTCACCCAACTACATGGTGCAGGACGTCTGCTTCTTCCTGGAGGCGTTGGGCGTCCAGATCGAAGGCATCGGCTCGACGACCCTCACCGTCACAGGGGTGGCGGAGATTGCCACCGACGTCCGGGTCGCCCCGTCCGAGGACCCGATCGAGGCCATGAGCCTCATCACCGCCGCTGTGGTGACCAAGTCGGAAGTGACCATCCGTCGCTCCCCCATCGAGTTCCTGGAGATCGAGCTGGCGATCCTCGCCGACATGGGCCTGAAGTTCGAGCTGTCCGAGGAGTACGCCGCAGCCAACGGCAGGACCCGCCTCGTCGACATCACCGTGTTCCCGAGCGAACTGCACGCCGCCGTGGACAAGATCCACCCGATGCCGTTCCCGGGCCTGAACATCGACAACCTGCCCTTCTTCGCGGTCATCGCCGCCGAGGCCGAGGGGCGGACCCTGATCCACGACTGGGTGTACGAGAATCGCGCGATCCACCTGCTGGACCTCAACAAGCTGGGGGCCAACACCCAACTGCTCGACCCGCACCGCCTCGTGGTCAACGGCCCGACGCGCTGGCGCAGCCAGGAACTCGTGTGCCCGCCGGCCCTCCGTCCGGCCGTCTGCCTCCTGCTGGCCTCGATGGCGGCGCGCGGCATCACCGTGCTGCGCGACGTCTACGTCATCAACCGTGGGTACGAGGACCTGCCGAACCGCCTCAACAAGCTGGGCGCCGACATCCAGACGTTCTTCGACTGACGGTTCCCTCTCCTCCACCTCCGCCACGCCGCCTGTGAGACATTTCCGGGTGGCACAACCCCAAGGATCCTTGGGGTTGTGCCACCCGGAAATGCATCTGGGAGGGGTCAGCGCAGGCGCGTGACCTCGAAGTGGTGGCGCGGGGCGACCAGGTCGTCCTGAGCCGCCACCAGGGCAAGCTCGCGCTGGTCCTCCTGCGTGGTCCTCTCCAGCACCGAGTAGACGACGTCCGCGGTGCGACCCACGGCGTCCGCCAAGGAGCCGGACTCCAGCAGGGCCGCGAGGAACACGGACGTGGTCAGGTCGCCCGAGCCCGTGAACGTCCGCCCGAGCAGCGGCGTCGTGACCGACCAGGCGCCCTCGCTGTTGACGGCCACCATCGTCACCGTGTCGGGGTCGGCGTCCTCGGTCACCACCGAGGTGACCAGGACGACGTCCGGCCCGACCTCGCGCAGGGAGTGCGCGGCCTCGATGACCTCGCCGATCGTCCCGGTGGCCTCGCGCCCGGTCAGGAAGTTCAATTCGTAGTGGTTGGGCGTGAGGATGTCCGCCGCCGACACCACCTTGTCGCGCACGAACTCGGGGATGCCGGGCAGCACGTACATGCCGCGACCCACATCTCCCATGACCGGGTCGCAACAGTAGACAGCCCGCGGGCTGCGCTCCTTCACCAGCTCGACGACCCTGAGGATCTCGGCACCCATCGCCGGAGCACCCTGGTAACCGGTGAGCACCGCGTCCACCCGGGGCAGGACGCCGAGGGCGTCGATGCCGTCCACCACGTCCTGCACATCCGTGGGCCGCAGGAGCGGGCCCTTCCACTGGGGGTAGGACGTGTTGTTGCTGAAGTGCACCGTCAGGACCGGCCAGACCTCACAGCCCATGCGCATGAGCGGGAAGGTGGCGGCGCTGTTCCCCACGTGGCCGTAGGCGACGGAGGACTGGATGGAGAGAATCGTGGTCACGAAGGACCATTCTGCACCAGCGCGCCATTTCGCCCGGTGTGGGTGTGCGTGCTCGGGCTCGCCCGTTCGCGTGCCCGGGCTCGCGCGTGGGAGCGAGTGTCGCGGCGGACGTTCACGCGCAGGACACCCGAGGTGCCTAAGGTGAGCAGCATGCGGGGGAGACGTGCCGAGAGCCATGACTACTTCGCGACCCGCTTCATCGCGCTGGCGCACCGTGGCGGCATCACCGAGGACGCGCCCGCCGAGATCGAGAACAGCCTGCGCGGGTTCCGCGCGGCCTGGGAGTTCGGCTTCACGCACTTGGAGACCGACGTCCACGTGACGTCAGACGGGACGCTCGTCGCGTTCCACGACGAGGTCCTCGACCGCGTGACCGACGCCTCAGGTCGCCTCGCGGACCTGCCGTGGGCGGAGGTCGGCCGCGCCAGGATCGGTGGCTCCGAGCCGATCCCCACGCTCGACGAACTCCTGGACGGGCTCCCCCGGGCCTGCTTCAACATCGACCTCAAGGCACCCGGCGCGATCGAGCCCCTCGTACGGACCCTCGATCGCCACGCCGCCCACGCGCGGGTGTGTGTCGGCAGCTTCCGCACCGCGAGCCTCACGCGCTTCCGGGCCCTCACCGCTGGACGGGTGGCCACGTCGGCGTCCCCCGTCGAGGTCGGCGTGTTCGGGCTGGTTCCCGGCGTACGCGCCCTGTGGCCGCTCGGCGCCCAGGCGTTCCAGATGCCGGTCCACGAGCCGCGCACGGGAATCCGGCTCGTCACGCGCCCGATGATCGAGGCCGCGCACCGCCGCGGCGCCGTCGTGCACGTCTGGACGATCAACGATCGCCCCGAGATGGAGCGCCTCATCGACCTTGGCGTCGATGGCCTCGTCTCCGACGACCTCGCCACGCTCAAGGCCGTCTTGGTCGAGCGCGATCTCTGGGAAGGACACTCATGACCGACAAACCCGCGCGACCCGTCGAGGGCTCCGCGCTCGAAGGCAACCGACCCAGCAGCGGCCGCAAGGTCTGGGCCTGGGCGATGTGGGACTGGGGCACGCAACCCCTCAACACGGTCATCATCACGTTCGTCTTCAGCGTCTACATCACCGGCAAGGCGTTCGGCCCCGAGAACGAAATCGCCTCGGCGCTCGCGCTCTCGACCGGCCTCGCGGGCTTGGTGGTCGCGCTCATCGCCCCGGTGCTGGGGCAGCGGTCCGACCGGACGGGCCGCACCGTCCGCAACCTCAGGTGGCAGACGTGGCTCATCGCCGCTCTCGCCGCGTCCCTGTTCTTCGTCCGACCCGACCCGGCGTACCTGTGGCTCGGCCTGGGCATCCTGGCCGTGGCGTCCATCATCGGCGAGATCGCCAACGTGAACTACTACTCCCTGATCGAGGAGGTCTCCACCAAGGACAACGTCGGACGGGTCTCCGGCTTCGGCTGGGGGCTGGGCTACCTCGGCGGCATCGTGGCCCTGCTCGTGCTCTACTTCGGGTTCATCTCCCCCGAGGTCGGCCTGTTCGGCGTGACGAACGCGGACGCGCTGGACATCCGCGCCTCCATGGTCGTCTGCGGCATCTGGATCCTGCTCTTCACCATCCCGACCTTCGCGACCCTGAAGGACCGACCCCGAACCGAGGAGCCCGCCAAGGTCGGCGTCGTCGCGTCCTACCGTCTGCTGGGCCGCTCGATCGCCAACCTGTGGCGGTCCAGCCCCCACACCGTGTTCTTCTTGGCGGCGTCCGCCCTGTTCCGCGACGGACTCTCCGGCGTGTTCGCGTTCGGCGCCGTCCTGGCCTCGCTCACCTTCGGCTTCGCGCCCGGCGATGTGATCATCTTCGGCGCGGTCGCCAACATCGTCGCCGGCATCTCGACGATGTTGTTCGGGCTCCTCGACGACAGGATCGGCCCCAAGAAGGTCATCCTGATCTCCCTGGTGGCGTTGGTCGCGCTCGGCCTGGGCATCTTCTTCCTCCACGACCGGGGGCAAATCGTGTTCTGGACCCTGGGCATGGGCATGACGGCCTTCGTCGGACCCGCCCAGTCGGCGTCGCGCTCGTTCCTGGCGCGGCTCATCCCCGAGGGCAAGGCGGGCGAGATCTTCGGGTTGTACGCCACCACCGGACGGGCGATCTCGTTCCTCTCCCCCGCTGCCTTCGGTCTCGCCGTGACGCTGGGCGCCACCTTCACCGGTGAGGAGAACACCGCCTACTGGGGCATCCTCGGCATCGTGCTGATCCTGCTGGCGGGCCTGCTGGTGCTGATCCCGGTCAAGGAGCACGGCCACGACGTCGGCTGAGATTCCCCACGCCGACCCCTTCGGGAACAACGGCCGGGCCCGGTAGCGTTGGAGTGGACGAAGGGAGGACGCCATGGCAGACAAGGCACTCAGGGGTCAGGGCCTGGGCTCGAAGAGCCTCGCTGATCCTGCAGGAGTCGAACTGGCCCCGCGCCAGGAGACCGGTTTCGACTGCCCCAATGGGCACCACTTCTCCATTCCGTTCGCCGCCGAGGCCGAACTCCCCACCGAGTGGGAGTGCCCGAAGTGCGGCCAGATGGCTCGTCGCTCGGACGGTGTCGCGCCGGAACCCAAGGAGGTCAAGCCCGCGCGCACCCACTGGGACATGCTGCGCGAGCGCCGCTCCATCGAGGAGCTGGAGGACATCTTGGCCGAGCGGCTCGAGGAGATCCGCAAGGAACACTGAGGCAGGAGCGCCGGTTACTCCTCGATCTCCCCACGGATCACCGTGGGGTCATCGGGGCGTGTTCGGCGCTTCTCGCTGCCCGGGTCCTCCCGGTCCACCGCCTCACCCGGGACGACGGTGTCGGGACGCAGTTTCGTCTCGATCAGGTCGGCCCGGTCGCGGTAGCGCCGCGTCGCCGCGTTGAGGACGGCTTGGACGCCCTTCCGCGCCATCGGACGCGTCAGCGGCACCAGGCAAATGATGCCCAGGACGTCGGTCACGAATCCCGGGAGCATGAGCAGCAGGCCACCCACGAGGACGAGGGCCGCGTCCGAGATCGTGCGGCCCATCGCGTCCGGGTCGGCCTGCGCCTCACGCAGGGACGACCAGGCACGGCTGCCCTCGCGCCGCAGCAGGTAGCCTCCGACGGCGGCCAGGGCGAGCAGGATCAGCAACGTCCATCCCACGCCGATCTGGCCGGCGACCCACGCCAGCAGGCCGATCTCGGCGACGGCCAGCAGGCCGAGGCCGATCATGACCCAGACAGCCTTGCTCATCGACTGCTCCCGCCGCCCTTGCGGACGTGACGGACGGCTTCTCCCGCCGCCCGGGACACCGCCCCGACGAAGCGGCCCGCGACCCGGCCCAGGCGGTCGGCGCCTCCGAACCCTCGGTCAAGGACGTCCTTCAATTGGGCGCCACGATGCTTCAGGCCGAGTTCGGTGGTGCGAATCATCGCTTCCTTGACGACATCGCCACTCATCTTCGACTCCCCCGCGGTCCGCTCGATGAACTCGATCGGGACCTCCTTGATGCGGAATCCTCGCTTGTGCGCGTTCCAAGTCAGGTCGCGCTGGATGCCGTAGCCCTGACCGTCGATCGGGTCGTCGAGAATCGCGCGGAGCGTGTTGGCCCTGAACGCGTTGAGGCCGCCGGTGATGTCCCTGACGGGCAGGCCGAGCATGAGCCGGGTGTAGATCGAACCACCGCGACTCAGCAGTTCACGGTGCAGGGGCCAGTTGACCACCGAACCGCCGGGCACCCAGCGGGAGCCCTTGACCATGTCGGCACCGTGCAGCGCTGCGAGCACGCTCGGGAGCTGCTCGGGCTGGTGGGAACCGTCCGCGTCGAATTCGACGATGACGTCGTAGTCCCGCTCGAGTCCCCAGGCGAAGCCGGCCTTGTAGGCGGCGCCGAGGCCCTCCTTACCGACGCGGTGCAGGACGTGGATGTGGCCGTCTGACGCGGCCAGCTCGTCGGCGCGGCGTCCGGTGCCATCGGGCGAGTTGTCGTCCACGACGAGGATGTGGGCCTCGGGTACCGACGCGCGAAGCCGACCGGTGATCATGTCGACATTGTCGATCTCGTTGTAGGTCGGGATGATGACCAGGATCGACCCGAGATCGGCGTACTGCGGCATGGGGTTCAAGCTCCTCACTGGCCGGCTGCGTCCGGCACACCCTCCAGTGTCCCACTCCGGCGAAGCCGTGTCCGGGCGACGAGGCAGAGGGTGACCCCGATCAGTCCCTGAGCGGCCAGGACGTACTCCACCCAGCGGGACGTGGTCATGGCGGGCGTGGTGGTCGTCCGGAGGGGCATGGTGTGGACGCCGGACGCGGAGACCGAGTCCGGCACCCGATCGAGGACCTCGCCACGCTGCCCGATCAGCCCCGAGATCCCGGACGTCGTCACGACCAGGATCTCGCGACGCGTCTCGGCGGCCCGGACGCGCGTCGCGGCGAACTGCTGGTCGATCTGGATGGTGCCCTGGTACATCGCGTTGCTCGACTGGACGATCATCAGTTGGGCGCCGCGGGCGGCCTCGAACACGGTCTCGGGGTAGATGACCTCGTAGCAGATGGCCACGCCGATCGTGATGGTGCGGCCGTCGGGCAACGTCGCCTCGAACGACCCCGGCATGGTGCCCGGCACGGACTGGTACCCCACGTACTCCAACTGCGGCACGAGCGGGAGGAAGAAGTCCCGGAACGGGATCCACTCGCCGAAGGGCACGAGGTTGCGCTTGGCGTAGACGAGGTCCGGGCCGGACGCCTCGTCCCACCACACCGCGACCGTCTGGCGCTCCTCGCGGGAGTCGTCGGTGTAGATCGAACCGACGAGGATCGGCAGGCCCGCATCCCGCACGGCGCCCTCGACGGCGCGGCGGGTGGGGGCGTCCTGGCGGGGATCCATGTCGGTGGAGTTCTCGGGCCAGACGACGAAGTCGGGTTGCGGCACCGTGCCCGCCGCGATCTCGTCCATGAGCACGGCCGTCTGCTCCTGGGAGTTGAACGTCACCGTGCGCGCGGGGCCGAGCCCGTAGACACCACCGCCGGGCGCTCCGGACTGCACCCAGCCGACGTCGACGCTCCCCTCGCTCGAGGCCGACGGCACCCAGGCGGCACCGGCCAGCCCGATGGCCACGGTGGCGACGGCCGTGCCGAGGAGCAGGACGGCGCGGCCGATGGTCGGCCGGTTGAGGACGTGCGCGAGCAGGTGACCGAGCAGAGCGACCAGGAACGTCACGGACGCCGCCCCGGTCAACGGGTAGAAGCCGGCGAGCCAGGAATCGAGTTGGGTGTACCCCAGGCGCATCCACGCGAAGCCGTCGAAGGGGAAGACCGAGGACACCCACTCCATCAGGGTCCACGCGCCGGCCCCCCACCAAGGGGCGAGACGGTGGCGTCCGGTCAGGTGCAGGGCGCCGCCGAGCGCGGCGTAGAACAGGCTCATCACGAGCGACAGGCCCGCGTACGACAGAACCATGATCGAGGTCTGCCAGATCAGGGAGGTGAACATGAAGGTCAGGCCGAACGTCCAACCGACCACCAGCCCCGCCCGGACACCGCCGGTGCGGGAGGTGGCCCACGCGAGCGACGCGACGGCGACGAAGGCCAGGGGCCACGCGTTGAACGGCATGAACGACGCGGACGCCAACAGCCCGCCGATTCCGGCGACCGGGGCGAGGACCCACCACGGGTGGGGGCCGGCCACACTCGTCCGGTGTCGCCGGTCGGAGGGCGCCTCGAGTGCCTGCGATGTCACCCGGGCAGCCTACCCGGGCGTAGGGTTTCGGCCATGACTGACCTGCGTGACCGCGTCCATGCCCTGATCCCCGCTGTCCTGGAGGACCTCTCCCGCCTGGTGGCGATCCCCTCGGTGAGTTCCTTGCCGGACCACCAGGCGGACGTGCACCGCACGGCCGAGGCAGTCGCCCAACACGCCCGCGACCTGGGCTGCCCCGATGTTCGCATCGTCGCCGAGGGCGGCCGGCCCGCGGTCATCGCGCGCTTCCCCGCCCCCGAGGGCGCCCCCACCGTGTGCCTCTACGCCCACCACGACGTGCAGCCCACCGGCGACCGGTCCCTGTGGACGTCCGACCCCTACACCGTCACCGAGCGCGATGGCCGCCTGTACGGCCGCGGGGTGGTCGACGACAAGGCCGGCGTCGCCGTCCACCTGGCCGCTCTCCGTGCCTTCGACGGGAAGCCACCGGTCGGCGTCACGCTGTTCATCGAGGGCGAGGAGGAGGTCGGCTCCCCGTCGCTCGCCACCATCATGGAACGCCACGCCGAACTGCTGGCCGCCGACGTCTACGTGATCTGCGACTCGGCCAACTGGGAGGTCGGGACGCCCGCGTTCACCACCGCGCTGCGCGGGCTTGCCGACATCGTCGTCCAGGTCGACACCCTGGACCACGCCCTGCACTCGGGCCAGTACGGCGGCGTCGCCCCCGATGCCCTGACCACGCTGGTGCGCCTGCTGGCCACCCTGCACGACGCGGACGGCAACGTCGCGATCGAGGGACTCGTCAGCGAGGAGCCGTTCGCGCTGGAGTACCCCGAGGACCGACTGCGCGAGGAGACGGGCCTGCTCGAGGGCGTCCGCTTCACGGGGACGGGACCGGCGGCCGACCGCATGTGGGGCCGCCCGTCCGTGACCGTGCTCGCCATCGACTGCACCCGCGTCGCCGATGCCTCGAACACGCTCGCCCCCACCGCACGCGCGAAGGTGAGCATGCGCCTGGCCCCGAGCCAGGACGCGCCTTCCGCCCTCGCGGCGCTCAAGCAGCACCTGCTGGACCACGCCCCCGACGGGGCGCGGGTGAGCTTCGGCCACACGGAGGCGGCCGACGGTTCGCTGGTCACGCTGTCCGGAGACGTCGCCGAGGCGGCTCGTCTCGCCTACTCCGAGGCGTTCGGCACCCCGGTCGTCGAGGTGGGCCAGGGCGGCTCGATCCCGCTGGTGGGTGCGTTCCAGAAGGCCTTCCCGTCGGCGGCCGTGTTGGTCACGGGCGTCGTCGACCCCGATTCGCGCATGCACGGCATCGACGAGTCCTTCGACCTGGCCGACTTCACCAAGGCGTGCATCGCCGAGGCCGACCTGCTGCGTCGCTTGGGCGAGTCGAACTGACCGTTGCGCCACCTGGACCACACGACCCCGGCGTCGCTGACCCCCCGAAGCCTGTGACAAGGGGCGATGAACTCGAGCCGGGTGAGTCGATGGACCGGATGTGGTCCCGATGGCGCTACGTCTCAGACCAGGGGGCGCTCAGCGAACGGAACGCTCAGCACCAGTTGCGTCTCCGTGTTGGCATGGCCGCGCGTGCGGATCTCGCTCAGCACCCGCTCGAGTTCGGCGGGCGTCTCGACCTGGGTGATGACCACGTACGACGCCCGGCCGGCCACCGAATAGCACGACGTGACCTCGGGGAGTTCCGCCAAGCGGGCGGGCAGTTCGGCGTCCTCGAGCGGGTCGGACGTCGTCACCGAGATGAAGGCCGTCAGCAGCTTGCCGAGAGCGGTCGGGTCGATCACGGCCTTGTAGCCGCTGATGACCCCGCGCTGCTCCAAGCGGCGGACGCGCTGCTGCGCAGCGGACGTCGACAACCCCGTGGCCTTGCCGATGTCGGTGTAGGACATGCGTCCGTCCCTGGCCAGCAAACCGAGAATCTGGATGTCGAGGGCCTCCATGGCGACCATGCTGACACACTGGTGACCCATGGAAGCCCGCCGCACGCTCCTTTTTGATTCTGCATCGCTGTACTTCCGGGCTTTCTTCGGTCTGCCGGACTCGATGCGAGCGAAGTCCGGTGAGCAGGTCAACGCCGTGAAGGGCCTCCTCGACTTCCTGGCGAAGTTCATCACCGATTACTCCCCCACCCATGTCGCCTGCTGCTGGGACGACGCCTGGCGCCCCTCCTGGCGGGTCGACCTCGTCCCGACGTACAAGGCGCACCGGGTCGCGCGGGCCGACCCCAACGGAGGCTGGATCGAGGAGGTCGCCCCGGAGCTGACCCGGCAGGTCCCCTGGATCCGTGCGACCCTCGAGGCCCTGGGCCTCCCCGTCGTCGGCGCCCCCGACCACGAGGCGGACGACGTCATCGCGACGCTCGCCACGCGATCCGCCTGGCCCGTCGATGTGGTCACCGGTGACCGGGACCTGTTCCAACTCGTCGACGACGCGCGCGGCATCGGGGTGCTGTACGTGGGGCGAGGCGTGGCCAAGCACGAGCGCATCGACGACGCGTGGTTGCGGGCGAGGTACGGCATCGCGGGCGCCGGCTATGTCGACTTCGCGGTCCTGCGCGGCGACCCGTCCGACGGACTCCCCGGCGTGAAGGGCATCGGCGAGAAGACCGCCGCGACGCTCATCGGCAAGTACGGCGACCTCGATGGAATCGTCGCCGCGGCAGCGAACCTCTCCCCCGGCGTCCAGCGCTCACTCGCGGCGTCGATGGACTACCTCGGTCCGGCCCGCGAGGTCGTGACGGCCGTGCGCACGCTCCCGCTCCCGGAGGTGGACCTCAGCCTGCCCAGCGCGCCTAAGCACCCCGACCTCTTCGCCGCCCTCGCCGAGGAGCTCAACCTCGGCGGCAGCGCCGACCGTATCCTGGCGGCGATGGCTCAGGGCGCCGGACGCAGCACGTAGACGGCCGCTCCGGCCAGGAGGTTCGGCAACCGTCCGTACATCCGGAGTCGCCGACCCGTCTGTGAGTACGTGTAGCGACGCTCGACCACCAGGTCCAGCTTGCGGAAGAGGACCTCGAGGTCGGTCAGGGTGGTGAAGCGGAGGTTGGGGGTGTCGTACCACTCGTACGGCAGTTCCTTGCTGACGGGCATGCGTCCACCCAGGAGGCGGAGCCGGTTGGGCAGGTAGCCGAAGTTCGGCACCGAGACGATCATCCGCTCGGCGACGCGTCCCATCTGGGAAAGGACGAACTCGGGCCGCAGCATCGTCTGCAGGGTCCGGGACAGGACGACGATGTCGTAGCTGCCGTCTGCGATGTCCACCAACGCCTCGTCCACGTCGCGCTCCAGCACCGGGACGCCGCGACGGATCGCGCCCAGCACCTGGTCCGGGTCGATCTCGATCCCGGTGGCCGTGCAGCCCTTCGTGGTCATCAGGTGGGCCAGCAGGGTTCCGGAGCCACACCCGATGTCGAGCACCCGGGAACCCGGCCTGACCTGGTCGGCGATGAGCTCCAGGTCGAGGCGGAGGCCGTCCGCTTTGATCATGCGTCCTCCAGCGCCCGGTCGAAGTAGGCCCGCAGGGTGGCGTGGTAGGCCGGGTCGGCGAGCAGGAAGGAGTCGTGGCCGTAGGCGGACTTCAGTTCGCGGAACGTGACGGGTAGCCGGTTGGACTCCAAGTGCCGGACGATCCGAAGCGAGTGCTCGGTCGAGAAGCGCCAGTCGGTGTCGAACGACAGGACGAGGTACTTCACCGGGTTCTCCCGCACCGCGTCGAAGGCGTCCGGGTTGGCGAAGGGGTCGAAGTAGTCCATCACGCGAGTGAGGTAGAGGTAGCTCAACGCGTCGAACCTCTCGAGGAACGTGGTGCCCTGGTGGTCGAGGTAGCTCTCCACCGCGAAGTCGATGCCGAAGCCCCGTCGCGAGGTCTCGAACTGGGGATTGCGACCGAACTTCTCGGTGAACGCGTCCTCGGACAGGTAGGTGATGTGCGCCATCATCCGGGCGATCGACAGCCCGACGGCCGGCATGGTTCCCTCGGCGGCGTACTGGCCGTTGCGGAACTGGCGGTCGGCCATGATCGCCCGGCGGGCCACGGCGGAGAAGGCGATGTTCTGTGCGGTCAGGCGGCTCGAGGACGCCACCACCACCGCGTGCTCCAGCTCCTCGGGGAAGGCGAGCGACCAGTGCAGCGCCTGCATCCCGCCCAGTGAACCGCCGAGGACGGCGAGCAGGCGGTCTATGCCGAGGTGCGCGATGAGCGCCCGGTGCACGCTGACGAAGTCGGCGACCTCGAGGAGCGGGAAGTCCAGACCGTACGCCTGCCCCGTCTCCGGATTGGTGCTGGACGGTCCGGTGGTGCCCTGGCACCCGCCGATGAGGTTCGCGGAGATGACGAAGAAGCGGTCGGTGTCAAGGGGCTTGCCGGGGCCGATCAGGTTGTCCCACCAGCCGGGACGCGTGGCGCCCTCATGGAACCCGGCCGCGTGCGCGTCCCCTGTCAGGGCGTGGCAGATGAACACGGCGTTGCTGCGGTCGGCGTTGAGCGCGCCGTAGGTTTCGAAGGCGACGTCGACCGGCCCGAGCGTGGCCCCGCTGGCCAATTCCAGGGGGTCGGCGTCGGTGAACAACCGGACGGTCGACGTCTCGACGACGCTGACCGATCCGGGCTGTCCAGCAGGCGATGGGCTCACGCAGACAGCGCCTTGTCGAGGTCAGCGATGATGTCGTCGACGTTCTCGATGCCGATCGAGAGGCGGACGCCCTCCGGCGCCACCCCGGCGTCCACCAACTCGGACTCGGTGAGCTGGCTGTGCGTCGTGGTCGCGTTGTGGATCGCGAGGCTCTTGGCATCTCCGATGTTGGCCAGGTGGCTGAAGAGCTCCAGCGACTCGATGAACCGCGAACCGCCCTCGCGGCCCGTCTTCAGGCCGAAGGAGACCAGACCACCGAAGCCACGGCCGTCCAGGATCCGCTCGGCCGTCTCGTGGTAGGGATCCGACTCCAGACCCGGGTAGCGCACCCAGGCGACGCGGTCGTCGGCCGCGAGGAACTGGGCGACCTTGAGCGCGTTCTCGCTGTGGCGCTCCATGCGCAGGTGCAGGGTCTCCATGCCCAACAGCGTCTGGAACGCGTTGAACGGCGAGATCGCGGCACCGGTGTTGCGGAGCAGCACCGTGCGCGCGCGGATGATGAAGGCGGCCGGCCCGGCGGCCTCGGTCCAGACCACGCCGTGGTAGGCGCCGTCCGGCGAGGTGAGGTTCGGGAAACGGTCCGCGTGCGCGGCCCAGTCGAACCGTCCGGAGTCGACGATGACGCCGCCCATCGAGGTGCCGTTGCCGGTCAGGTACTTCGTGGTGGCGTGGACGGCGATGTCGGCGCCGTGGTCGAAAACGCGGCACAGGTACGGCGTCGCGGCGGTGTTGTCGATGATGAGCGGCAGCCCCTGCGCATGGGCGGCCTCGGACCACGCCTCGATGTCCATGACGTTGAGGGCGGGGTTCCCGAGGCTCTCGCCGAACACGAGCTTGGTCCGGTCGTCGACGACGCCGGCGAGGGCGGACGGGTCGTCGGGATCCACGAACCGGGTCTCGACCCCGAACTGCGGCAGCGTGTGGGCGAACAGCGCGTAGGTACCGCCGTAGAGCTTGGAGCTTGCGACGATGTTGTCGCCCGCGCCGGCGAGCGTCAGCACCGCGTAGGTGATCGCGGCGGCACCGGACGCCGTGGCGAGGGACGCCAAGCCACCCTCCAGGGCGGTGATCCGCTCCTCGAGGACGTTCTGGGTCGGGTTCATGATGCGGGTGTAGATGTTGCCCGACTTGCGCAGCGCGAACAGGTCGGCGGCGTGCTGGGTGTCGTCGAAGACGTAGCTGGTCGTCTGGTAGATCGGGACGGCGCGAGCGTTGGTGGCGGAGTCGGCCTGCTCCTGTCCGGCGTGGACGGCGAGGGTCTCGATGCGGCGATCACTCATGGGCGTCTCCTCACTGGTCGGCGCTGCCTTGCGGGTCGGCGCTGCCTTACGGGTCGGCGCTGCCTTCGTGGCAGCGCTGCGTTGCCTCACCTTAGTTCCTGCGGGGGGAGGATCGATTGTCACATCTCGGTGCTCGAACCCAGGCTCCAGCGTCCCACCACCTCGTACCGGTTGCCCGGGTCGTGCAGGTGGGAATGGATGAGCACCAGCTCGGTGGCGTCCCACGCGTCGGCCTCCCACGTGTCGAGCACTCGCACGAGCCTGGTCGTGTCGATCGGGCGGTTGGCACGGGCGAGTGTCAGGTGCGGGATGAAGCGTGCCCCGTCAGCCCGGACGCCCGACCGTGTAGCCGCGTTGCGGCATCGCTCGGCCAGGGCGGTGAGGTCGTTCGCCCCCTCGGGTACCCCGAGCCACAACACCTTGGTCTCGAGGGGCCACGGGAAGGCTCCCCCACCGCCCAGCCGGAGCCGGAACGCCGGCGTCCGGGCCGCTGCTTCGGCGAGGTTCTCCGCCAACTCGTCGAGCGCACGGTCGGGGACGTCCCCCATGAAGGCCGTGGTCAGGTGCCAGCTTTCGGGCCGGGTCCAGCGCAGGCGCACCTCTGCCATACGCCGTGGCTCGAGGAAGTGGTCGAGTTCCTCGACGAGGGTGGTCGGGGGCAGGATCGCGGTGAACATGCGGGCTCCCATGGAGCCACCGTACCGGTGAGGGCTCGGCGCACGCCTCCTGCACCGGGCCCTATTGTTGACACGCGGGGCACCGGTGGGGCGTCGGTCACACCCCACCCGATCGAGGAGGTTTGGATGCGGTTCACGACAGCCATGGCAGTCGGCCTGGCCGGGTTGCTGGCATTGGCGGGATGCTCGGGACGGGTGCCGGTGACCAGCGTGCCGACCCCGGACGTGCCCCCGGCGACCGCGTCCGCCTCGGCGACCCCCGACCCCCGTGGGGCGGGCGGCGACGTCCGCGTGTACACGTGGTGGACCGACGGGACGGACCAGTTGGCCATGGGTGACTTCGAATGGCTCTTCAGGAAGCAGTTCCCCAATGACCGCCTCGTGAACCTGACTGCCGCGGTCGGCGCGGGCTCGGATCCCCAGGCCCAACTGGAGGCCGACCTGCGGAGCGGGAACCCCCCGGACTCCTTCCAGACGCGGGCAGGCGCCGAGATGCTGGACCTCATCATCGCCGGCCAGGTCCAGCCCGTGAACGACGTGATCGGTCGCCTGGGCGGCGCCTCCGTGTTCCCGCGGACCCTGTTGGAACTGCTGACGGCCGACGAGAACATCTACTCGGTCCCGTCGAATGTCTACCGGTCGAACGTGGTGTGGTCGAACGCCGCCCTCCTGGAGAGGGCGGGTCTGGGCAAGGACGCCCCGGCCGATCTCGACGCCTGGCTCGCCGACATGCAGAAGCTGAGGGACTCCGGAATCGAGGCGCCGCTCGCACTGGGGACGGCCCCGTGGACGCACCTCCACCTGTTCGAGAGCGTGCTCCTCTCGGAACTCGGTGCCGAAGCGTACAACGCGCTCTTCGCCGACGGGGACTGGGGCGGCGCCGAGGTCGTCTCCGCGGTGGACAAGTACGCCCAGCTCATGTCGTTCGCGGAGTCCGAGGGTGCCTCCGACTGGCCCCAGGTCATCGATCGGGTCATCGACGGCCAGGCGGCGTACGCCGTCATGGGCGACTGGGCCATCGGACGATTCGCCGAGAGGGACCTGGAGGAGGACGAGGACTTCCACCACTGGCCCACTCCTGGTACGGACGGAAGCTTCCTGTTCCTGGCGGACTCCTTCGCGCTCCCGACCGACGCCAAGAACCCTGATGGCGCCAAGGACTGGCTGATCCTGGTCGGGTCTCCCAAGGCGCAGAAGGAGTTCAACCTCACCAAGGGCTCCATTCCTGCGCGGTTCGACATCCCCGACCACGAGTTCCCGCCCTACCAACGGTCGGCGATGCGCTCCTTCCGTGAGGACAAGCTCGCGAGTTCGATCGCCCACGGTGCCGCCGCGCCGAAGGCGTGGCAGGAGGACCTGATGACAGCGCTCAGCACCTTCGAGTCGACCCGGGACCGACAAGCGCTCCTCGCGGCTCTCGAAACCGCTGCCGCCCAGCATCGCTGAGCCGGTCCATCCCCCTGGCTCCAGCCGTGGAAAGATGGCAGATCGACGAAAGGACTACCGATGACCCTCGAGCAGACACTGCACACGGACATGGTCGCCGCCATGAAGGCCCGCGACTCCGAGCTGGTGACGACCTTGCGCATGGCGATCGGCGCCCTGAAGAACGAGAAGGTGGCCGGCAAGGAGGCGCGGGAGCTGTCGGAGTCCGAGGAGGTCGCGGTCCTGCAGCGCGAGGTTCGCGCGCGCAAGGACTCGGCGCAGGCCTACACCGATGGCAACCGTCCCGAGCTCGCGGCCAAGGAGCTCGCGGAGGCCGAGTTCCTGGGCCGTTACTTGCCTGCGATGCTCTCGGACGAGGAACTGGACGCGGTCGTTGCGGAGGAGGTCGCCGCCGCCGAGGCGTCCGCTGGGGAGAGGCCGACGATGCGCCAGATGGGCGCCATCATCAAGGCCGTCAATGGCCGGGTGGCCGGACGGGCGGAGGGGTCCACCGTGGCAGCGAAGGTCAAGGCCGCCCTGGCGTGAGGAACGAGAACGCCGCCCCAAACTGGATGACCAGTCGGGGCGGCGGAGTCGGTTCGGGGCGTCAGGCGCCCAGGGCCAGGACGTCCACGCTCCGGGCGCACCAGGAGCAGTAGGCGGACGCCTCCCCCTCGCGTACGGCCATCGTGTGGCCGCAGGACAGGTGCGCCGGGGACAGGGACCATCGTGCGGTGTGAATGTTCATCTTCGTCTTCTCCTCACATCGTCCGGCCACGGCGCGGGAGGCAGCCTGCGGCACGGATTGTTGTTCGTCATGTCTCGCAGCGCGGGGTTGCGCCGGCGAGCGATCGAGGGGCTGCGGTCCGTTCCGCGTCCCTGATCTGTCTAGTTTACCTGACTATTAATCGGAAGGCCAGCCTCCGGCCCAGAGTGTTGCGCGCGGGGGCAGGATGGCCCCCATGATCAACACCGCTCCGAAGATTCCCCTGGCCGGCGGCGTCGCGCTACCCGCCATCGGGGTCGGCACCTGGCCGCTGGACAACGATGAGGTGGCCACGATGTGCCACTCCGCCTTCGAGATCGGCTACCGCCTGGTCGACACCGCCGAGAACTACGGCAACGAGGCCGGGGTGGGCCGGGCCGTGCGTGAGTCCGGGCTGCCGCGCGAGGAGGTCTTCGTCACGACGAAGTTCAACCGGCGCTGGCACGCGGATGCTGTGGCCGGCGTTCGCGAGAACCTGGGTCGGCTCGGGCTCGACCATGCCGACCTCGTCCTCATCCACTGGCCCAACCCCGACCAGGACCTCTACGTCCGGGCCTGGGAGGGTTTGATCCAAGCGCGCGAGTCGGGCCTCGTCCGCGCCATCGGGACGTCCAACTTCAAGCCGGCGCACCTGCAGCGCCTCATCGACGCCACGGGTGTTGCGCCCGACGTCAACCAGATCCAGTGCAATCCCTTCACGGAGCGGACCGAGGAGCGTGCGTTCCACGCGCGCAACGGGATCACCACCGAGGCGTGGGCCCCGCTGGCCGCCGGCAACGGCCTGATGGAGCACCCGGTGGTGGCCGAGGTTGCCGCGGCCCACGGCGTCACGCCCGGGCAGGCAGTCCTGGCGTGGCACCTGCAACAGGGGTTGGTCCCGATCCCCAAGTCCGCGAATCCGGATCGCCTGGCCCAGAACTTCGCGGCGTTGGGCGTCCGCCTGGATGAGGACGCGATCAGTCGTCTGTCGGGGCTGTCCCGGGACTCCTACACGCTGGCGGATTCGGACACGTTCGGCCACTGACCCGATCAGTAGGGGTTCTGGTAGAAGTAGATCCACACGGCGATCACCAGGACGAGCAGGACCGCGGAGCCGATCACCAGTGCCCTGCTCCTCCTCACCACGCCCAGGATGACGCCGGCCACACAGGCCAGTGTCAACACGATGCCGAAAACCATGGTCCATCGTTCCACGCCGGTGGAGCCGCGGGGGTCATCCGGCGAGGATCGCGTCCATCAGTTCCGCGGTCCGAACAGCGGTGCGTCCCGTGCTGGGGCACTCCCCCGCGCCACGTAGTTCGTCGAGGATCGTGGCCACCAGCGGGCCGTGCACGTGAACGGGATCAGCCACCTCGAAGGACCTGGTGCCCTCGCTGGTGACCAACCGGATCGGGGTCGCCGCGAAGGTCGCGAAGCTCAGGACGCCCCGGGTGCCGACCACGGTGGTCTCGTCGTGGGCGTCGAGGGAACCGAACGCCCACGACCCGGTCGCGAGGACGTCGCCGAAGCGCCACGTGGCTGCCACCGCATGGGCGTCCGCGGCAGTGGAGCCCGCGGCGTCCGACGACGGCCCGAACAGCCAGTGCAGGATGTCGACGGAGTGGCAGGCCGTCTCGTAGAACTCGCCGCCACGGTTGAGGGCCGGATCCCAGCGCCACCCGTCGACGGTGGTCGGCTTGCGCCAGGTGGTGTGGACGGTCAAGGGCTGCCCCACCTCGGCCAACAGCTCGCGGACCCGGGCGAAACGCGGGAGGGCGCGCCGGTAGTAGGCCACCCAGAGCCGGACGCCGTGGGCGTCCGCCGCCTCGATCATGCGGCGGCACTCGTCCGCGGACATGGCCATGGGCTTCTCGACCAGGACGTGCTTGCCTGCACGGGCCGCCGCGATGGCGTACTCGGCGTGCAGGGCCGTCGGCGTCGCCACGTAGACGGCGGTGACCTCGGGATCGTCGATGACCGCACGGGCGTCCGTCGTCCACCGACCCACGCCGTGCCGTGCGGCGAAGTCCTGCGCCCGCGCCGCGTCTCGCCGCATCACCTGCACCACGTCCGAGTCGGGCGCACGGAACACGCTCGGCGCCGACTTCACCTCGGTCACGTCGCCGACACCGATGATCCCCCAACCCGTCATGGATCGAATCCTTCCAGATACCGTGCTCGCGCCTCCGGCGAATCGAGCAAGCACGCGGCCATGATCGACCCAAGGGTCCTCACAGACTGGAGAGCCATGTTCGGGAGCCGATCGGATGGCAGCCGCGTGACCGCGCTGTCGGGGTTGCGCCGGGTGATGCCCTACATGATGCCGACCCGGACGGAGTCGACCGTCCTCTACCGGGACCAGTTCGACGTCGAGGCGTTGGAGGCCTGGCTGGCCTCCCGCAACGCCGGGCGTCCGGCGGAGGACAGCGTCACGGCCCTGCACGCCTACATCACCGCCCTGGCCCGGATCCTGCGGCTGCGCCCGGAGGCGAATCGGTTCATCGTCGGCCAGCGGACGTACGACCACCGCGGCATCGCCGTCACCCTGGCCGTGAAGCGACAGATGGACGATGCCGGCGAACTGGCCGAGGTGCGGATGCAGTTCACCGGCGGCGAGACGGTCGAACAGGTCCGCGACATCGCCCGGCCGTCCATCTGTGCCGCTCGCGACGGCGCCCACCCTGCCGACGAACAACTCATCGATGCGGTGAGCCGTTGGCCCCGTCCCGCGTTGCGCCTGCTGGCCTGGCTGCTCGCACAACTCGACCACCACAACGCGCTGCCGCGCGCCCTGATCGACGCCATCCCGCTGTACACCAGCGTCTACATCGCGCACATCGGATCCATCGGGCTGGACGCGCCGCTGCACCACCTCTACCGGCACGGGAGCGCGAGCCTGTTCATCACGTTCGGCCAGGCGAGGCCCACTCCGGTGGTCGACGCGACCGGGACGGTCGTGGCACGCCGATGCGTCACCCTGGGGTTCTCCCTCGACGAGCGCATCAGCGACGGGCACTACCTGGCCCGGTCGCTCCTCATGTTCCGCCGCCTCCTCGAGCAGCCCCACCTGCTCGAGGTCCCGGACCTCACCGTCGAGGAGATCATGGACCCGGCGTGAGTCCCGGGCCACCATGGAGGCATGGACGCCACCGCTCCACGCACCCGCTACTACACCGCCAGCAGCTTGGACGGTTACCTCGCCACCCAGGACCACTCGCTGGACTGGTTGTTCGCCCAGCAGATCGACCCCGAGGGGCCCTTCGGTTACGAGCCCTTCATCCGCGAGATCGGCGCCCTCACCATGGGCGCCTCGACCTACCAGTGGGTGATGGACCACAACGCCGCGACGGGCGAGCCCTGGGCGTACGACATCCCCTGCTGGGTCTTCAGGCACCGATCGCTCCCGGCTCCGCCCCGCGGGGCGGACGTGCGGTTCACCCAAAATCCGGTCCCCGAGGTCCACGCGGCCATGGTGGAAGCGGCTGCGGAACGCGACATCTGGCTGGTCGGCGGCGGTGACCTGATCGGTCAGTTCGCCGACCATGGGCTGCTCGACGACGTCATCGTGAGCTATGCGCCGGTGACGCTGGGCGGCGGCGCTCCGTTGCTCCCGCGCCGGCTCGACCTGCGCCTCACCGGCACCGCTCGCAACGGTGACTTCGTCTGTGCCAGCTTCGACGTCGTGCGCGACTGAGTGGGGTGGCGTCCATCGGCGTGCGCCCGCGCTGACGGCCAGACCACCTTGTGCACAACGAGCACGAGCGCCGTGGCGACGAACGCCACCAGCACGACGAGCAGCGACGAGGCGAGCCCCGACATCCACGTCGGGTCCACGAGCATGGCGACGGCGAGGGCCAGCATGAGCATGCCGCCGGCGAGCTTGAGGACACGCCCGCCGCCCTCCTGCAGTTTGGTGGCCCGGAGGGTGAGCAGCGCCGTGCCGAAGATGATCAACTCGTCCAGTTGGTACACGAGCAGATAGAGCGCGAGGAGGGCCAGGAACTGCACGCCCGTGGTCTGGTGCTCGGCCAGGATGGACGTCCACACGAGGGGGAAACCGGCCGTGCACGCGAGTTCCACGATCGACACCCCCGCTGCCAGGACGACCGTGCCGGTGACGAGGGCCGGCAGGTTGTCGGTGTTGGCGAGGACCCCCCGCATGCGCCGGTAGATCCCGGGCTTGGCGCCCTCGGGGATGGAGAGGGAGATCCCCTTCTTGAACCAGAAGTAGTCCTTGATGTTGACCAGGGCGAACGCGACGGCGATGGCCGCCACCAGAACGCGGAGCCAGGGCGACATGGTCGCGATGCTGACCACGCTGAAGATGCCAGTGATGAACAGCCCGTAGACCAGGGCCGTGACCGTGATGAAGACGAGACCGACGATCAGGGTCACCCGGCGCGAGCCGCTGCGCAGGCTCAGTGCGATCAGGACGCCCAGCACCCACAACGAGCACGGGTTGAACCCGTCGACGGCCGCTATCAGCAGGGTGGTGACCGGCAGCGAGAGCGTCGCGAGGTCGACCGTGCCCACCCACGGGACCTCGATCGTGTCCGAGGCCGACGGCACCGGGGCGTCGACCGGCGTGGCGGGGAACGTGACCGTGTCCGCCGAAGTTCCCGGGGGTGCCGCACCGGCGACCCAGGTGCCGGCGTCCGGACACCCGGCCGCCAGGCAACGTCCGACGGCCCGGTCGATCTCCGCGGCGATCCCGTCGTTGAACCCGATCCAGTGCTCCTCACCGAGGAGGAAGGTCGGTACGGCTGTCGGCTGGAACCCGTGCCGCTCGGCCATCCCGACGAGTTCCTGGCGATTGGCCTCGTCGTACCAGACCTCCTTCTGCACCACCACCAGGCCGGGACGGGTCTCCTCGAGGCCCTCGAGATACGGCTTGGCTGCTGCGCAGTGGGGGCAGCCGTCGCCCCAGAAGAAGTACAGCCGGACCTCCTCCTGCGCACCCGCCCGCAGCCCACCGAGCACGCCGAGCACCACCATGAACGCCCCGAGCAGGACGGCCAGCCACGTGCGGCCCTTGGTTCCCATGACGGCTCCGCTCTCTGGCTATCCGCTGGAGCGCGAGCCGGGGTTCCCGATGACGCCGTCACACCGGGCGGCCGCCGTCCTGGCGTCCTCGGCGTCCTCCGCCGTCCAGCACAGGACGGGCCGTCCCCACCAGTGTTGAACGGTCACGACCGGGGACGGCACCAGGCCGAGTTCAACGGCCACGAAGTCGGGTCGGCTCGCCCAATTCATCAGGAGGTTCCGCAGGAGGAACACCTCGTACCACGCGAGGTCCTCTCCTTCGAAGTCCCCGGTCAGCTGGCCTCGTGCCACCTGAGGGGCCAGGGCAGCCATCCTCTGGAGCAGGAACGGGTTGAAGGACTGGACGGCAACCTCGCCCCGATAGGACGAGAGCGACGCGGCCACCGCCTCTTCGAGCGGTCCCGCCACCGGCTGGTCCTTCAGCTCGATCAGGAGCGGCACAGCGCCGTCGACCAGAGCGAGGACCTCCTCCAGCGTGGGCACCCGCTGGTCACCACCCAGCAGATGCCGCCGGGTCACGTCGGCAGCAGGGAGGTCGATGACCAGGCCGGGTTCGCCGGTCATACGGCCCAGGTCGTCGTCATGGAGGACGACCACCACCCCGTCCGACGTGAGTTGGACGTCCAACTCGATCGCCAAGCCGAGGTCGAGCGCCGACTGGAAGGCGGCCAACGAGTTCTCGGGCCGCTCGGGCCCGTCCGTCCAATCGCCGCGGTGGGCGATCGGCCCGCTGCCCAGCCACGTCGGCGCTGGGCGTCCCGGCAAGCCGCGCGTGGCGTAAAGACCTCCGCCCGCGACCACCACCGCCAACACCACGATCGACAAGACCAAGACCCGGACGCCACGACCGCTGCGCGTCGACCGTGGACCACTGCTGCTCGCCATGGCAACTCCTGCCCCCATGTGGTGGATCAATTCTCCTCTCCGGGGGCCATTGGCGCTGCCCAATCAGCAAACACCACGGTGGTGGGGCGCCCGCCTGCTTGCCGCACAAGCGCTTGCTGGTCGCGGGGCGGGTCCCTTCAGCGCGCGAGGCGGACGGGGATCCTGTGGGGACCGAACGAGCCCGGCGATGCCGCGAAGACGCCGGGCAGGACGGTGAGGCACCGTGGGCACGCGCCCTCGGGCGAGAGCCGGTACTCCTCGATCCGGTACCAGTCACGGACGATGAGGTCGAGGCCACAACCGGGGCAGGTCGTCGTTCCACCGGCGCTGTCATGGACGTTGCCGGTGTAGACGAACCGCTCGCCCTCCCCCATGGCGATCTCCCTGGCCCGGGTGAGGGTCGCGGCCGGGGTGGGGGGCACGTCGGCCATCCTCCAGTCGGGATGGAACGCCGTGAAGTGGTGCGGGACGTCCGGCCCCAACTCGGCGACGACCCAGCGCGCCATCGCGCGCACCTGCTCCTCGTCGTCGTTGTGCCCGGGGATCAGGAGTGTGGTGATCTCGAACCACACATCGGTTTGGGTGCGCAGGTGGACGAGCGTGTCCTGCACCGTGCGGAGATGGGCGCCGGTGACCTTCTGGTAGAACTCCTCGGTGAACCCCTTCAGGTCCACGTTGGCTGCGTCCATGGCCGCGAAGAACTCGCGCCGGGCGGGGTCGTTGATGTAGCCGGCGGTCACCGCCACCGTGCGGACGCCGCGCGCCCGGCAGGCCTCAGCGACGTCGATGGCGTACTCGGCGAAGATCACCGGGTCGTTGTAGGTGAAGGCCACCGAGTCGCAGCCGAGTTGGGACGCCGTCCGCGCGATCGTCTCGGGCCCGGCCTGGTCGAGCAGCCTGTCCTGCTCGCGGGACTTCGAGATGTCCCAGTTCTGGCAGAACTTGCAGCCCAAGTTGCACCCGGCGGTGCCGAAGGACAGCACCGCCGTGCCGGGGAGGAAGTGGTTGAGCGGCTTCTTCTCGATGGGGTCGATGCAGAAGCCCGAGGATCGGCCGTAGGTGTCGAGCACCACCTGCTCCCCCTCACGCATGCGGACGAAGCAGAACCCCCGCTGGCCGTCCTTCAGCCGGCACTCGCGCGGGCACAGGTCACACTGGAGACGGCCGTCAGGGGTCTGGTGCCACCAGCGGGCCGGATGGGATGTCGTGGTCATCGTCGTGCCTCTCGACACCATTCTCCGTCCAGGACGTGACGTTGTACACAGACAATCGCACCTCGTCGTCCCAGAATTGCGGCGGAAGGCCCGCCTTGCGCCACAGGTGTGACAGGAAGTCATCGGCGTCCGGGAGTTGCTCCCACACCTGGGGCAGGAACGTCGCCCCCTCCCCCCTCCGGCTGACGACCACGCCGTCGACCCCCGGACGGAGTCGGGCCATGGCGTCCGCCCGCGAGGAAACCGGGAGAGGTGTTGGCGGCGTCAGCACCGACACCTCGATGCGCACGGCGTCCAGTTCGTCGGCAGTCAGCCGCGGGAAGCGTCGGTCACGGAGCGCCGCCGCACGGGCGTTCGCCACCACGTCCTCGCGGAGGGGGCGGTGTGCCTCGATGCTCCCGATGCATCCGCGAAGCCGTCCACGCACGGTCAGCGTGACGAACGTGGCGCGAGGTTCGTCCAGCCACGCGGCGTTCGCCGCCATCGGTCGGGCGGCCAGGCCGAGCGCTTCGGCGATGGCGGTTCGGGCCAGCGCGGTCAGGACGCCTCCGGCGTCCTCCGGCAGCGTCATGGCTGCTCCCCCGCCCAGAACCCGATGGCCGCGTAACCCACGACCCGGCCGCGGTCGCCGGCGGTGTCCCCTGAGTTGCACATGCCGAGCAAGCGGGGGGTCAACCCGTGCGTGCGCGCCACCGCGAGCAGTCCGTTCAGGGCGGCAGCCCCGCAGGCGCGCCGGTGGTGGACCGGCCCGGCCAGGGCGAGCACCGCGGCGACGGTGTCCTCGTCCATGGCCCGGGCTTCGTCGTAGGGCAGGTAGTGCGACAGGTCGGAGGACACGATCACGACGGTGCCGGGCCCGTCCCACAACGCCTCGAGGACCCCGCCGACCTCCTCCGGTGAAGCACTGCCGACCGCCAACGGGACGTCCGCCACGTCACCCAGTGCCCGCTGAACGAACGGGAGGTGCACCTCGAGCGAGTGCTCCTGCGCGTGCACCTGAGGAGCCTCGACCACGGACGGGAGGCCGGCTGCGGCGGCCCGGTCGACACGAACCAGTCCCAACGGAGTCGCGAAGGCGTCGGCCCGGTCGATGGCGAGCCCGCGCACGGCGACGCGATGGGCAGGGCCGAGCAGGACGACACGCTCGATGGCGGCGCTGTCCCGTGACAGCAGCGCGTAGCCCAGAGCCGCCGTGGAGCCGGAGTACACGTACCCGGCATGGGGCAGCATCAGCGCCTTGGGCGGACCCGTCGGCAGCCCCACCACCGCCTCCAGGGAGGAGCTCGCCTCCGCGAGCAGGGCATCGACCTGGGCCGCGAGCGTCGCGGGGTTGCGGGGGTAGAACAGCCCGGCGACCGCAGCGGGACGGGTGATGGACATCGCCTCAGCCTCCTGTTCCGCGCGTCATCGCTCGCGGAGACCGATCAGTCTGCGGGCCCACAGGCCGCGGTCACCCTGGCGGTCCCCAAGCTTACGACGCACCGGCTGGGACCGTGCGGCTGGGAGGGACGCGGCTTCCTCGTGGGTCGGCTCAGGTGTCCCCGTTCGCGGCGAGCGGCGGCTCGGGAGGAGCCGTCTGTCCCGTGGCGCGAGGCACGATCGGCATCAGGTCCCACGCCGCCGACAGGTCGCCCACCGCCAAGTTCCGGCGCCCGCCGGCCGGCAGGTCGTCCAGGCCCATGGCCGTCCAGTAGGCCCGGTGGTGCTCACCATCCAGGACGGCCGTGACACGTCCGCGCACGGGGGCGCGGTTGCGGTCCGCGGTGACGTGCAGGTAACGGTGGCCCGAATCCTTCGCTCGCCAGGCGACCACGTCGGGATGGGACAGGACGAGTGCCCAGGCGAGCAACTCGGAGGGGCTGTCGACGGTGGCGGTCACGTCGCCCACGATGTCGAGTTCTCGGCTGGTTCGGAGCAGGAGCGCAAGCTCGTGTGCGTCCTTGGCTGGGTACACGCAATCCTCCTTCATCGATCGGCCACAGCCCGTCGATCCAGAATCTGCATCGACCGTTTTAGATTCACTCCGTCCATGCAACACTGTCAAGAGGCGGAGGGAGGAGCACATGGACGATTCACGAGGGCGAACGAACGTGGAGGGCGACCGCGCACAGTTCTCGATCTCGGCGGCCGCAGAGGTCACCGAGGTGACACCCCAGATGCTGCGCGTCTACGAGCAACGCGGACTGCTCACCCCTCACCGCACGTCGGGAGGAACCCGCCGCTACAGTCCGCGCGACCTGAACCGCGCCACGGAGATCGCCTCCCTTCTGGCCGCCGGCCTGAACCTCGCCGGCGTTGAACAGGTGCTGGCGCTTCGGGCCACCAACCAGGGCCTCCAGCACCGGATCGACGAGTTGGAGGCCCGGATCAACGAGTTGGCCGGGCTTCCCGAATGAGGCCACCGGTGGCCGATCGGCTCTCGAGGATGGACTGTCCATGAACTTGATCCGCCAGTGTGTTGAGCGCTACACGCAGGAGTACGACCTCTACGCCGAGGTGGCCGGCCAAGCAGCCAATCGGTTGGAGGCCAGCCTGGCCGAAGCCGGCGTTCGGGCGATCGTCACGCACCGCGCCAAGCAGCCGGGGCGCCTCGAGGAGAAGCTGAGGAAGCGCGCCCCCGAGAAGGCCTACACCTCGGTCGACGACATGTACCGGGACATCGTCGACCTGGCGGGCGTCCGGGTGGCGCTGTACTTCCCCGGCGACCGCGACTTGGTGGGCGCCATCATCAAGAACACCTTCGAGGAGATCGAGCCGGCACGGGAGTTCCCGAACCGGGCAGGACCGTCCAGCCAGAAGAAGTTCTCCGGCTACACCGCCACGCACTATCGGGTTCGACTGCCCCGGAAGCCCGGGCATGACCCCGATCCCACGGCGAGGGCCGACATCGAGATCCAGGTGGCCTCGGTTCTGATGCACGGGTGGGCCGAGGTCGAGCACGACTTGGCCTACAAGCCGACTCAAGGAGGTCTCTCCGATCGAGAATTGGCCCTGCTCGACCAACTGAACGGACTCGTCATCGCGGGTGAGATCGCGCTCGAGCAGCTCCAGGAAGCCGGACGCCAACGGGTCGGCGAGCTGCACCGACCCTTCCGTTCGCACTACGACCTGGCGGCCCACCTCATCCAGTGCGCCGAGGACGAGCACCACCTGAGCACCGTCCCCGAAAAGGGCTTGGGCCGCGTCGACCTGTTGTTCGAGCTCCTCATCCGCCTGGGACTGGGGACCCCGGACGGAGTCGCGCCCTACCTCAGACGGCTGCACAGCGATCTCGACCGTCGCCCGTTGGCAGAGCAGGTCATCAACGCCATCCTCGCCCAAGACGGCAGCCGGTACGAGGAGTTCGCGACGATCCGGAGGGGCCGGAATCGACTCACCGAGAGTTCCGGCGAGCAGCATGAAACCGAGGTCGCTGCCACCTTCCTCTCCGAGTGGATCAGGCTGGAGACGATCCTGCAGGGCATTCTCCCGCCCACGGCTTCTGGTCCCTACCCGCCCTCGACCGAGGTGCTGACCGATTCTGACATGCTTGAGGAACAGGACCTGCGTGACCTTGAACGCATGTGGCGCCTCCGGAACGCGGTGGTCCACGGGCGCGAAACCCCACCCGCGGACGCTTTGAGTGAGGCGACGGGCAACATCCGATCTCTCCTCGAACGCCTGTCCGGGGTACGGGACCTCAATACTCAAGCGCGAGAGCTGCAGGCGTGATGGAGGCGAAGGCCCTCGCGTCTGCGTAGCATCGGAGGGTGCAACGTCGCCGGCCGACGCCCGAACACCTGTCCCCGGGCTTGCAGTGGCTGCCCGGCTACGTCGCTTGGCTCGAACGCTTCCAGATCGCGCCGGAGGAACGCGCCCTCTCCGCGCGCTTCGGCCCCGCGTACGACGACTACCGCGCGCTCGCGACGCTGGCTCTGAGACCTGCGTTGGCGAGTCGCCCCGCAGCTCACCCGTAGCGGTACTCGACCCCCATGCTCGGCTGGGGGTATTCCCAAGCGGCGAGTGCTTCGGGGCCCGCGAAACGGCACGTACCGCACTCGAGGCACCCCGCGTGGTCGAACATCAGCTCACCGCCGTCACCGACCTTGTACAGGCCCGCGGGGCAGACCCGGGCCAGCTTGAGGAAGGTCTCCCGATCAGGCTGGTCGACCAGGACGACGTGCGGGTGGCTCTCGTCGACCTCGTACTTGTTGGCGGCCAGGTAGGCATCGACGTTCGCCGTGGCCGGAATGGTGCTGCTCACAGTGCCCTCACTCCCTTGCTGAGATCCTTGACCAGATTTCGGACGCCCATCTTCTTGACCAGCGGCATCATCGACTTGAGCATCGGCTGCATCGGCGTCCCGTCCACGAGGAAGAGGCCGCGCATCAGGTCGCGGGCCGCGCTCGGGTACGTCCCGAAGAGCCGCGGTGTGCTCTCCATGAAGTGCGGGAACCTCCGCAACGTCTTCAGGTCCTTCAGGACGAAGCTGTCCTCGAGCGCGCGACGGTAGCCGGAGAGCCCGACCGCCGAGGTGTCCCCGGCCTCGAGCGCCTCGGCGGCGCTGCGTCCGGCCTGCTGCCCGGCCGTGAGCGCCAGGTCCATGCCCCGGACGGTGTAGCCCGCGTTCACGCACATCAGGGCCGACTCCCCCGCCAGCAGGACACCGTCCCCCACCAGCGGCGGCATCGCATCGTAACCGCCCTCGGCGACCATGTGGCCCGAGTGCTCCACGACCTGGCCGCCGACGAGGATCGGCGCCACGCTGGGGTGCGCTTTGAAGTCCTCCAGCATCCTCGGCAGCGACACCTCGGACGCCGTCAGGTCGGAGATCGTCGCCACGAGGCCCACCGAGATGGAGTCGCGGTTCGTGTAGAGGAATCCGCCGCCCACCTGACCCTGGGTCGCGTCGCCGACGAACAGCCACGCCATGCCCTCGCCGTCGGCGGACAGCGAACGGTCGGAGACCACCTTCTCGGGCAGCGCGATGACCTGCTTGATGCCGACGGCCAGCTGGTTGGCCGCGGGGCGGGGCGCGCCCACGGCGTCCGGGACCAGCAAGGAGTTGACCCCGTCGCACAGCAGCACCACGTCGGCGGTGATCTCGTCGTCGCCGGCGCGGACGCCGGTGACACGCCCACCCTCCTTCAGCAGCGCCTCGACCGCGATGCCGTTGATGTACTCCGCTCCGGCCTCCTCCGCCTGTGCGGCGAGCCACGGGTCGAGGCGTCCCCTCAGCACGGAGTACGACTCGTAGCGTTCGTCCGCCATGAGTGTGTCGCTGAAGTCCAGGGTGGTGGCGGCGTCCGGGGCGAGCATGGTCACCCGCTCGCGGGTGATCCGACGCTCCAGGGGCGCCGAGGCCGCGAAGTCAGGCCAGATGGCCCGGAGGGCGTGGGTGTAGAGGCGTCCGCCTGAGACGTTCTTCGCCCCACACGCGTTGCCGCGCTCGATGACGAGGACGCTTCGTCCGGCCTTGGCCAGTTCGTAGGCGGCGGCGGGGCCGGCACAGCCAGACCCGACGACGATGGCATCGAAATCAGCCACTTCATTCCTTTCTCTGGGCGGTGGCCAAGGCCCCGCGAGCACCGATCTGACCTGAACGCAGCGAGCTCGCCTCGCCCAGGGTGAGCCCACGGGTTCCGGGGCCATGAACACGGAGAGCACCAAGCCGATGGCGAGCAGTCCAGCACCCACCAACATCGTCGGACCGATGCCGAACTCATCGAGCATGAGGGGCAGGCCGTAGGTGGAGATCACCACACCGATCCGGTTGATCGCGATGGCGACGCCCACCGCCGTTGCCCGCACCTCGGTGGGGAACATCTCGTTCGGGTAGAGCCACTGCAGGATGCCGGGCCCGCCCGAGAAGAAGGCGTAGATGGCGAAGGCCGTCACGATGACGGCCACGGGCGCGCCCGGCCACACTCCGGGGATGAGCCGGCCGACGGTCATCAGGGCCAACGACCCGATGAGCAACGGACGCCGCCCCAGCGAGTTCAGCCAGAACATCGCCGGCACCGTACCGATCAGGAAGAACAGGCTGACGAGCGCCTCCCCCAGCACGGCCAGGCTACCCTCAGCCAGCCCGAACGCCGCCATGATGACGGGCCCGAAGATGTACATCGCGTACATCGGCACGACCTGGCACAGGATGAGGACGCCGAGGTAGAGCACCCGGCTGGAGTAACCCTGCCGGAAGACCGAGGCGAACCTGACCCGTGTGGCGGGCTCGACGTCGAGTTCGACGCCCGGACCGAAGACCTGTTCGACCACCGCCATGCAAGCGAAGTTCCGCAACAACGGTGAGGCCTGCACAGCCGCCAACCGATTCTTCGTCGAAGCATCGATCGCAGACGCCTTTGTCACCGGTTTGGCCGAGCGTGCGGCCAGGCTCGTTGTGGGGCACGGCACAGAGCCGGGCACGACCCTGGGACCGCTCATTGACGACAAGGCCCGGACGAAGGTGCACGAACTCGTGGACGACGCGGTCGGAAAGGGCGCCATCGTCCACACGGGGGGAACCGTTCCCGGAGGGCGCGGATACTTCTACCCACCCACCGTCCTCAGCGCTGCCGGCGAGACCGCCGCCATCCATACCGAAGAGATCTTCGGCCCGGTGATCTCGGTGCGCACCTTCACGACGGAGGACGAGGCTGTCGCCCTCGCCAACGACTCCCAGTACGGGCTGGCGTCCTATGTCTTCACTCGAGACGTCGGACGCGGGCTGCGGTTGGTGGACCGGCTCCAATACGGCATGGTCGGCCTCAACGCCGGGGTGATCTCAGACGCGGCCGCCCCATTCGGCGGCGTGAAGCAGTCAGGTCTCGGCCGCGAAGGGTCGCACCAGGGCATTGAGGAGTACCTCGAAACGGTCTACGTCGGCATCGGTCCGTGACATCGGACGACTCCTGTGGGTCTACACCCGGCTATTGCACAACTTGAGGCGATCCAGTTCGATCAGACGAGGCCCAACTGCACCTGAGACGCAGGCCATCGCCCATGGCCCGGGTCGCCACGGTGGCTGTCTTCGCGATCGCCGAGCCGCAGCGGGATCGCGGCCCCGATCGAGAGTGATGCTGGCGAGGTCACGTAGGGCGGCCGCCGTCCTCACCGGGCGTCACGGCGCACGACCGCCGCATTCTGCGGGCACTTTGAACCGCCCCGGGTCTGATGGAGGCTCTCAAACCTGTGAAGGAAGATGAGAGTCATGGGAGCACCGAAGAAGTACAGCGTTGAGTTGCAGCAGCGGGCGACGAGGATGGCGTTGGATGCGCGGAGGGATCCTGAGTCGTCGCGTGGGGCGATCAAGCGGGTCGCTGATCAGTTGGGGGTGCACCCGGAGGCGTTGCGGAACTGGGTGCGTCAGGCCGAGGTCGACGGCGGAGTGCGGCCCGGGACGACGACCGATGACGCGGCTCGGCTGGCCGAGCTCGAGCGCGAGGTCCGCGAGCTGCGTCGGGCCAACGAGATCATGAAGACGTCCGCGGCTTTTTCGCGGCCGCGGAGCTCGACCGCAAGATCAGGTAGCGGTGCCCGTCGCGGTGCTGGTCGACTACATCGACCAGTACCGCGACCGGTTCGAGGTCGAGCCGATCTGCACGGTGCTGAAGGCAGCTGGTGTGCAGATCGCCCCGAGCACCTACTACGCCGCCCGGGATCGTCCGCCGTCGGCCCGCGATCCGCGATGCCGAACTCGTCGGCCAGATCCGGGCCGCACATCGGGCCAACCTCGGCGTCTACGGTGCCCGCAAGATCCATGCCGAGCTCAACCGAACGGGCACCAAGGTGGCCCGGTGCACCGTCGAGCGGCTGATGAAGGCCGACGGCCTACGCGGCATCCCACGGGAGAAGACCCGCAAGACCACCATCAGCGACCCGACCCAGACCCAGCGGCCAGAAGACCTGGTGGGTCGCGCGTTCGTCGCCGGCGCCCCGAACCAGTTGTGGGTGGCTGACCTGACCTACGTCCGGACGCACACCGGGTGGGCCTACGTGGCGTTCGTCCTGGACGTGTTCAGCCGGATGGTCGTGGGCTGGCAGGTGTCCACCAGCCTGCGCACCGATCTGGCTCTGGATGCCCTCGACATGGGGCTGTGGGCCCGCCGGCGCGCCGACGCCTCCACGGCGAGATCGGGCTCGTCCCGCCGGCCGAGTACGAGACGAACCACTGGGCGAGCCAGCCCGTCGAGCACTACCGTAAGAACCCGGTCCTCACCGAGGTCGGATCCACCTAACCGAGCCTCCACGAAACCCGGGGCGGTTCACCTCGACGTGGTCAGCCTTCGGGCCGAGAACGACAAGCACCGCACGCTCCCCTGGCTGTCGGCCGTCCCCGACAAGGTCCTGGCCGCGCCCGAATGGCGCCACTACATCGCCGCCAGAGTGGCCCTCATCACCGAACTGGCCGAACGCGTCCAGCAGGACGTGGCCACAGCTCAAACGCCCCCGCGGTGGGCGGCAGCTCTCGTCGAGAAGCCAGCGCCCGACACCATCGCACGGGTCGAAGTGTGGCGCGCTGCCCACGGGATCCCCGACACCGACCTGCGGCCCACCGGGCCAGCCCAGTACCGCCTGGCCGAGGCGCGCGCACAGCATCAGCTCGACAACCTCATCGCCGGCGAATGCGAACCCGTGCTCGCCTGGCTCAACCGCATCCACCGAGCCGTGCCGGACACCATCGACGACCCGGCCACCATCCGGCTCGCCCGCGAATGTGCCGCCATCGACCCGCAAGGCCGTGACCTGGTTGACCACCTCCTTCAGGCCGCACGCCGGCCGCTGCCCGACGAGCACAAGGCCGACGCCCTGCGCTACCGCCTCGAACCCTGGCTCAACGAAGTCTGGGAGACCGTCTGGCCACCACAACAGGCCCGCACAAATCCCCGGCGCCACGAAGCGCCATCCCTGAGCCCTCACCGAAGCCCCGGCATCGGCATCTGAACTCCCCACTGCCCGGCACGTACCGGGCACCAACCGGAAGGAAACACCATGGCCGTCCCCCACACTCAGCGCACCGATCCCGAGTGGATCTCGCTACGCGAGGCCGCCAGGATCTACGCCGTCAGCACCTACACCCTGCGCCGGCCGCATCAGCTCGGGCGACCTGCCCGCCGTCAAGCTCGGCTACAAGCTCATCCGCGTGCGGATCGAAGATCTGGACAAGTTGTTCCCCGCCATCCCGACCGAGCGAACCGAGGATCGCTACCGCCGGTGGTGAGTACCATGCATGCGGCTGTTCAAAATGTAGCCCTGTTCAGCTATATTGAACACATGGGTCTTTTGAACACTCAGGGCGAAGAGTTGGCGCGACTCGTCCAGCAGAGCTTGGTGCGCGCGGGAATGAGGGACGTCACCGCCTTATCAGTGCAGCCTTACAGTGGCCGCCGGCTCGTCCTACGCCATGGGTCGTCGCTGCATCGGGTTCAGGTTCACCCTGTGGGCCGTAATCCGCGGACGCCCAATGAGGAGCCGGGGTGGTTGCCGTTACTGGTGAGCAGCGGCTTTGACGACACCACCGTGCACCGCCTCGCGGACGCGGGCGCCAGCTTCCTGGACGAGCGTGGCAACACCCACGTGTCGCTGGACGGGCGCACAGTGCTGTTCGCCCACGCCGACAAGCCTGGCCGCACCGACATGCGCGCCAAGTCGGCAAGCCTGGAAGCGCAGGCGACGCGGGCACCAGGCGCCTTGGCACTCAACCGCGCCAGCCACCGGGTGGCCTTCGCGCTGTTGGCCAACCCCGACCTGGCGGCCCGCCCTGTGCGCGTGCTGGCTACGGCCGCAAGGGCCTCGATCGGCACCGTCCACAACACGCTCGCCCAGCTCACCGATTCCGGGCTCCTTCTGGACGGCCAACTCCACCAGCCCGGCCGGCTGCTCGATACGTGGGCAGAGTCCTATCGAAGGCTGGCCCTGCGTCCACTTTCGCCGCGGGCGCTGTACGCCGCCGACCCTCGTTGGTCCGACAAGCTGCGAGCTGAAGCCCCGGGCGTGGTCCTCCTCGGCGGAGCAGCCGCGGCTGCAGCCCTGGACGATCAGGTTCGCGCGACCGACGGCATTGTCTACGCCGCCGCTCTTGGTCCTGCCGTGACCCTGCTGCGCCTCACGACCGACCCCACCCCGTTTCAGGTCGACGTGCGCGAGCGCTTCTGGGGAGACGGCCTGCCCTCGTCGCAGCCCGGCTTGGTGCCGAGCGTCTTGATCTACGGGGACCTGCTCCGCGACGGAGACTCCCGCTCGCTTGAGATCGCGACCAACCTCAGGAGGAACGATGCGCACCTTTGCGCCCTTGGCTGAGCGCGACCTGCCCGTACCAGGTGAACTTCTGGACGCCTTGGTCGATGCCCTTGGTGCTCGGGGCCAGTGGGTTCTCATCGGCGCCGCCGCCCGAGACTTTGCACTCATCCTTGGACGCGTCGCTCTCCCCCGCCGCGCGACCAACGACGTCGACATCGCCATCGCCGCCCAAGACGCCGTCGACTTCGACGCGATGTTGGCGAACATCGGCGAACCAACTCGAGCCTGGCAGCGCCGGAGGCTGCTCGGGCAGCAAGTCGACGTCGTGCCCTTCGGCGACCTCGAACGGGACGGCGAGGTGGTTATCCACGAGTCGAGCCTCAGCGTTCTCGGCTGCGCTGAGGCTGCCGGCAACGCGGATCTCCTCACTCTCCCGTCCGGCAAACTGCTTCCAGTCGCTCCCCTCGAACTCATCGCCGTTCTGAAACTCATCGCATTCGCCGGACGCCAACCGGCCCAGACCAAGGATGCCGACGACCTCCTCACTGTGCTTCGCGCATCCTCGGAAGGTGTCTACGGCGACGAAACCTGGGACGACGAACGCGCGATGGCGGCGACCGACTTCGACCACGAGCTGGCAGGCGCCTACCGACTGGGCAGTCGAGGTATCGCGTGCTTCAGCCCTGGCCGGGCGGAGCGCCTCGAGCGGGTGGGGACCGCGGCCCAACCGCTATTGCGGCTGTCTTGGCGCGGAGGATATAAGGAACTCCTGGAAGCCTAGCTGGCAGGCCTGCGAGCGGTTGACCCAAGGGCCGCATTGACCGACAGCTAAGGCTGGCGTTGCACCAGAACCCCCTCCGTCGGGGCGTCTCGGGCGATCACCGCCTCCAGCGAGGCACCGACCAGGACACGCCCACACAACTGCGCGACCCGAGCCTCGGCCAGCGCGATGCTCAACCGGCTACGAACGGGCGAGTGCTGGCTTCCTCACGCGCCATGCCGATGGAGCTGAGAATGGTGACGACCTCAGGTGGGATCTCAAAGCGAAGTGCCTGTACCCCTCCCTCGTACACCGGGGTGAGCATCGGCGCCACACCATCGTCGATGTAGCCCTCGGCGGCGAGGTCGGCGGTGATCCGAGCCGTTGGACGCGTGAAGCCCCGTAGCATTCGATCCGCGCCGTAGCCACACAGTGCGTATAGGGAGTCGCGGTCGATTGACCCGCCGTTCTGAGCGGCACGCCGAATCACCGCCTCCTGTTCGCGACCTTCGTAGCGCAGTCGCGCGAGCAACTCCTCCACTGCTTGCTCGGTCCAGGTCGGGGTGTCGGAGATCGTGCTGCGCTCGACCTCCGACCGGGCTTCCTCTGACACGGTCACCGCTAGAACATCCGCGTGTTCAATCAACTGAAGGGGGCGCAGCATCACGAGTGCTGCCCCGCACCGCTCATGGAACTCCTCTGCAAGCTCGCTCCTCGGGCCGAGCAGTTGGCCGCGGTGCTTCCACCACCAATCTTCCTTCTCATCACCCGTGACAAGGACCAGAGGCAACCCGCGCGCCTCTGCTTCGACCATGGACTGGAGCCAAACCAAGTAGTCACCACTCGCCCCGTCCGCGCCACCGGCATCCTCCTTCTTCGCATCTCGGAAGCCAGGGGGAAGGCCCAGTTGAGTCCTTCGGGCAGCCTCCGCCACGGCATCCTCGTGTTGCTCCGGAGGAAGCGGGTTGCCAACTCGCGCTGCCAGCAGAGGCTGAAGGGCGAGTGTCACTGAGTCCTGGCCGGCATCGTAGGCGAACGTGGAGGACTCGTTCGTGACTCCGTCAGCCGTAGTTGAGCACGTCTCGAACGCCTGGCGCACGCTCCGGAGCATTTGCTGCTCCACCGCGGCATCCGCAGCAGTCTGCTTTGCCCAGACCCGGACGGCGTCCTGCACTTGGTTCTCAGCCCTGGACAGCGCAGATCCCAGCTGCTCAGTCGCGGTATTCCGGGCGTCGATCGCTGCGAGCCTGTTGCGCCAGAACTCCCGGGCGGCCTGGTGTGTGACGAAAACCCGGTCTCCGAGCGCTTCAAGAACCGAGATCAGCGCCTGACGGGCACCCGGACTGAATCGGTAGAAGCTGAGAAGCACATTGGCGTCCAGGCTCACCAAGCCGCGCGTAAGTCCTTCGCGCGCTTCATCCCGTGTCTGTGGGATTGCGCCTTCGTGGCCGGTCGTGAGTCCTCTGTCAGGCATGAGCGAAATACTGCCACGCTTCGCCGGGCGCGCCCCGAAATCTCTGAGCTGGCGGTGCGTTCAAGTAGTGTCCGCCCAGCAAGCTCTCGGATGTATCAGCTCGCGTTCGCGCTGCCCGAGCTGTTGCCCTGAATTCCGGTCACTTCCATGAATCCCGTGTCCGGTAAGCGTAAGGCGACATTGCGTTCGGTGAAGACGCGCACCAGCTCGGCCGACGTCTCCTCGTTCAACAGCGAAGGGTTGGCCGCCAGCATCAACTGGACATGGTCGGCGAACTGCTGCGAGGTCAACTCGATCGGGCCCGCCACTCCCCCGAGTGGTTCGTCCTCGTCGTCGACAAACGCGCTTGCGAGGATCCGTCGTTGCTCTTCTCGGAACGCGCCGGCCGCAACCATCGCATGGAAACGGTGCATCCACTCAGCGCGGCTCATCGTGATCTTCGCTTCTGCGACCACGTCTTCCGCGTCAGCGTCGAACACCATGAAGTTGGTCTCCTCGACCGCTGAAGATCGAGATCGATCCCCTAGCTTGCGACTGGCCTTGCGTGACGCGGTGGTGGTGATTCGTTCCCAGGTGGACCGCAAGGTCGGCGCAGCCTTCTCGCTCCACCAACGCCTGATGTGAGGCGCTGCGGTCTCCACCCCCTTGATGATGCCTATCAAAATGAGTGCCGCGAGCTTCTCGGCGAGCTCCCGTTCCTCGGGCGTCAGTTCGCGCGGTGATTCGTATCGGTAGCTCGACGAGTAATCCAGATCTGGCTCGTCGACCCACCGCCAAGCAGCGTGGCCCTTGAGGTCGTTCGTGCCGTCCTCGAAGAGATGCCCCGTGACAGCTCCATCGACGCTATGGGATTTCCCAAGGTGTTGACCGTCGGGAACGATCGGCTCGTACGGCATGGTCCGAGACTAGTGAAGGTCTCTTGCGGGCGGGAAGTGGCGGCACGCTGGCGGCGCTCGGACTCACCAGCCGTACTCCGCCCGAGGCAGGCCAGAGCGGAGTCGGCGGCCAGTACGTGACCGGGGCGAAGCCCCGTCGTGTTGCCATACCCACGAAGTCTTGTTCCACGTATGTTCCACGCAGGCCACCTACTGACCCGTAAGTTGCCTCTGGCAAGGCATTACAATGGTCGGGCTGACAGGATTTGAATCAGACCTTGGGTGATCTGGCCACAGGCATCCATGGAGGCCCATGCATGGACCTGACAAGCGCTGGCGATGCACATGCGCGGGTGCCCGATGTGGTCACGAAGGGACTGAGATAGAGTCGCGTTGCCAACTCTTAGGGCACGCGAGGGGCACGGACCCAGAGACTGACAGGGAGGTGTACCAGATGGGTACAGGGAGGGTGAGCTCCGCGACTCAGCCTACTGAGTCCGAGGAGGCAAAGCGCCCTCGGCGCTCCTTCGGGAAGATCCGGGAGCTACCCTCTGGCCGCCATCAGGCGTCCTACATCGGTAAGGACGGCAAGCGCCATCTCGCCCCAGTCACCTTCGACACGAAGGGGGACGCCGGCGCATGGCTCGACATGAGGCACGCCGAGTTGCTGGAGCACCGCTGGAAGCCCACTCCCCCACCGGTACCGAGGCCCCTGACCTTCAGGGAGTACGGGCGCACCTGGTTGGCTGAACGCGAGCTCAAGCCACGGACCCGTTCGGAGTACACCCGGATGCTGACCATCCTCGAGGACTACTTCGCGGACGCCCAGCTCCGCGCGATCACCAGCGCAGACGTCAAGGCCTGGTACGCCACGCTCGACACTTCGAAGAAGACCGCCCGCGCGCACCTCTACTCCCTGCTCCGCACCATCTTTGCGACTGCCGCAGCCGACGAACTGGTGGACGCCAATCCCTGCCGGCTTCGGGGCGCCAGCACGACGAAGCGCGTCAAGACGATTCGCCCGGCGAACATCGCCGAACTGACAGCCCTGACAGAAGCACTCCCCGAGCGCTACCAGGCCCTCGTCATGCTGGCCGCCTGGTGCGCCCTGCGGTTCGGGGAACTCACGGAACTGCGACGCAAGGACATCGTGATCAGCCCGGACACCCGCACAGGGACCGTGCTTGTCCGTCGCGCCGTCACCTGGCCAAACCAGCACACCCCTGTCGTCGGCACCCCGAAGTCGGAGGCCGGCGTCCGCGACGTCGCCATCCCCCCGCACGTCATCCCCATGCTGGAACACCACCTGGACCACCACGCCCAACCAGGACCCGACGGCCTGCTGTTCCCCAATGTGGAAGGCAAGCACATGCATCACGGGAGTCTCTACAAGGTGTTCAAACGCGCCCGCACCATCGCCGGACGCCCCGACCTTCGGTTCCACGACCTCCGCCACACCGGGGCCACCATGGCGGCCAGGAGCGGCGCCACCCTCGCCGAGCTCATGCAACGCCTCGGGCACAGCACCGTCGGCGCGGCACTCCGCTACCAGCACGCCGCCTCCGACCGCGACCAGGCGCTCGCCGCCAAGCTTTCCGCCATGGCGAGGGACGGATTCTGACCGACCCCAAGGATGCGGCCCCAGGGCCCTTGACCTTGCGGCGGCTCGGCGACAACCGCGAATTCGAGTCCCTCCTGTGCCTCAGTGAGTCCACTAGATGTTCCGGCTCATGAGGTTGGTGTCACCCGGCGTCGACGGGGATGTAGGCCACTCTCATGAAACTGGCCATGTCAGGGCAAAGCCAGGCGATCGGGTCCGCCACCTCTTGGGGTTCTCCGAGCCGGCCTAGGGCATGGAGGCCAGGCAAGGCACGTCGACGCTCCTCGCTCCTGCCGCTGCCGATATCGGTGTTGATCTACCCCGGCCCCACTAGCCTCGTGCTTTCATGACGAGGGCTGCAGTTCCGGGGTTTTGAACAGCGAAAGTGCTTCCGGCTTGGGATAATGCGAGTGTCGAAGTCGTAGAAGTCCCAAGCAAGGAAGCACTCTCAAGGTGAAGCGTACCGCCATGGTGTATCCCCAGCCCCACCATGACACTGATGGCACCCGAGTGGTCGGACACGCCGGGGGCATGCTGCTCACCCGGACCGCTCTGGTGAGTGGTCTGGCTGCGGGCTTGTCGCGGGCGTTGATGCCTTGGCGGAAGCCGTTGGCGGTCCACGACCCGGGCAAGATCGTGTGCGACCTGGCGATCAGCCTTGCCCTGGGAGGCGACTGCTTGGCCGACGCCGCGGTGCTCCGCGCCGAGCCGGCCGTGTACGGGCGGGTCGCCTCCGACCCGACGATCTCCAGGCTGATCAGCAGCCTCGCAGGCGATGCTCCGAAGGTGTTGAAGGCGATCGATGCCGCCCGTGCCGAAGCCCGCGCGCAGGTGTGGCAGCTGGCCGGTGAGCATGCCCCGACCCATGGGGTCGACGTCCGCCATCCGCTGGTGATCGACGTGGACGCCACCCTCGTCACGGCGCACTCGGACAAGGAGAACGCCCGACCGACGTTCAAGAAGGGTTACGGGTTCCACCCGTTGTGCGTGTTCGTCGACCACGGACCCACCGGCACCGGTGAACCCTTGGCGATCAGGTTGCGGCCCGGGAACGCGGGTAGCAACACCGCCAAGGATCACATCACCGTGCTCCGCGACGCGTTCAAACAACTCCCGGGGGTGAACTCTTCCCGGCCCGGGAAGAGCGTGTTGGTCAGGGTTGATGGTGCCGGGTACAGCCACGACCTGCTGAACTGGCTCACCAGCCAACGCGTGCAGTACTCCGCCGGCTGGACCCTGCCCGGCGACGCCGGCGAACTGATCGAACTGATCCCGGCCAAGCTGTGGCAGCCCGCCTACAACGCTGACGGCGGCATCCGGAAAGGCGCGTGGGTGGCCGAACTCACCGGACTGCTCGACCTGGAGGGCTGGCCGAAAGGGATGCGGGTCATCATCCGTAAAGAGAGGCCGCATCCGGGCGCCCAACTGCGGATCACCGACGTCGACGGCCACCGGATCACCGCGTTCGCCACCAACACCACCGGTGGCCAACTCGCCGACCTGGAACTGCGCCACCGCCGACGGGCGCGTTGCGAGGACCGGATCCGGCTCGCGAAGGACACCGGCCTGACGAACCTGCCCCTCTACTCGTTCACCCAGAACCAACTCTGGTGCGCGATCGTCGCGCTGGCCTGCGACCTGACCGCCTGGCTGCAACTCCTCGCCCTCAACGGGCACGACGCCCGCCGCTGGGAACCCCGACGCCTCCGGCACCGGCTCTACACCATCCCCGCCGCCCTGGCCCGCGGCAGCCGCCAGACCCGGCTCCGCTACGCCCGCCACCACCCTTGGGCCACGATGCTCGCCACCGCACTCACCGCGCTGGCCACGCTCGATCCCTGACCCCACGCCCCCATCCGCCCGCCACAAGCCGAAACACTCAGGATCGTGGAAGTCCCGTTCACCCGGCGCGCCAGCCGGGGAAACTGTCACACCCACCCGGCAGAATCAGACCCGCACGACGGTCACAGCCCGCCACAACGACCACGCGGACAAGGCGCGAAACATCGAGGCTAGGAGCGCGCGGACGCCATGATGGTCGGTGGTCGCAAGCAACTGACTTCATGAGCCCAACCACGACGTGCGTGGCGGCTATGTAGTGAGCCAAACCGGGCAAAGCGACTTGGGTGGGAGCGCCTCCGCGGGTGGGAGGAGGCGCTCCTTGGCCGCGGTAACTACTTGTCAGTCGTCAGGACGAGTTCGGGCAGGGCAACAGGCTTGGCGATCGCCTTGTACTCGACGAGAAGTGGATTCCATCTCTCAAGTTCGCTCAAGTCGCTCTTGGGCGTCCAACCGCTCTTGGTCAGTCTGCCCGCAACGGCCGGGGTGATTTGTGAGTAGGTCGGGATGATCTCGGCGACCTTCGACTGGTCCGCGTCGGCCACCTTCATGGCTTCATCCATCGCCAGGCTGAACCGGGTGATGCACTGCGGTTGGGACTCCGCATAGGCATCGCTGGTCGCCCATCCCGCGACGGGCAAGCCCTTGGTTGTCCCCTCGAACGGCGACGCCACCGCGCGCAGCCTCCCACCCTCGAGCGCTTGGCTAATGAAGGGCTCGACCAACCAAGCGGAGTCGACCTGCCCCGTCTCCACGGCCGCAATCATGTTCGGCGGGGGCACTTCAACGAACCTGACCGAATCACCCTGAATACCGGCATCCTTCAGAATCGCCCTAGAGGTAATCTCCATGACGTTACCCAAACCGTTGACCGCGATGGTCTTGCCCGTCATGTCACGCGCAGTCTGAATGGGGCTGTTGTTTGTCACATAGAGAGCCTGCGCGCCAGGGCGGTCGTTCTCCCGGAAGATCTTGATGGGCAAGCCCTTGTCGGAAGCCACGAACAAGCTGACGTAGTTGGCGTAGATGATCGGGGTTTCCCCGGCTACAAGGGTGGTGACGAGGGTGGACCCCGTCGAGGTGGGGTGGGGGGTGACCGTCACTCCATTCTTCTCAAAGATGCCGTCCTTCTGCGCGATGTAGAACGCGGCGAGCTCAGCGAAAGGCTGGACACCCACCCTGATGTCGCACCTCTGGCGATCGGCTGTACCAGAGGACCCTGGGCCACCCGCTGGGGTGGCTGGGTTTCCCGGAGCAGCCACACTCGAGCAAGCGGTTGCCAACATGGCAACGACGCCTACGACCGCGACCGCGCCGCGCCTGTGTCGGTAGTTCATGCTTCCTCCCCTATCCCGTCCCACGTGGGGACTGGAGGAAGTGTCGCAACTGGATGACCACCCGAGGCGAACCCTTTTCGGTGAGTGAGAAGCAACCTGACCTTGCCTTGGCCCACGCGATGCGTCCCCTGACGCGCCTCATCATCCCCGTGCGTGTCAGTGTTGGCCTACAATCCAAGCTCCGGTGGGCAAGGAGATGGCATGTCGGATCCTTCAAAGAGCATGGTGTCGCGTGTCGTACTGGTCCTGGACGCCTTCAGTGAGCATGAGGAACTCTCGGCTTCTGAGGTAGCGCGGCGAACCGGCCTGCCGGCTCCAACCGCGCACCGGATCATGTCCGAGATGGTGACTGAAGGCCTCTTGGAGCGAAACGCGGACAAGCTGTTCCGGGTAGGGCTTCGCGTGTGGGAGTTCGGGCAGCGTGCAGCTCCCCGTTTGAACTTGAAGGATGTTGCGCGCCCAATCCTCCAGGACCTCCACAGCATCATCAACCAGCACACCCAGCTGGCCGCTTTGGATGGCACCGACGTCATTTACCTGGACCAACTGTCGGCGAAGCCGTCGGTGGTCACCATTACCCGGATCGCCAGCAGGCTACCCGCGGCCATCTGCTCGCCCGGGCTGGTACTCGGGGCGTTCGCGGCCCCCGAGACGAAGGAGCGGATCCTCTCGGCTCCCCGGGAACGCGTCACAGCACGAACCGTTCTTGATCGGGCAGAATTGGAGCGGCTGATGGACGGGGCGGTTCGCGACAACATCGTGGTTGCCGACGGCTGGATCCACGATGATACCGCTGGCGTGGCGACACCAGTCTGGGGTCCGTCGGGCGACGTCATCGCTGCGCTCACCGTGCTGGTGCCCTCTGGCAGCGCGGCGATCAAGTCCAGCCAGACCCCGCTGTTGATGGCTTCCCGGGCGATCACCCGGGCACTCAAGGAGGCCTCATCAACCAAGGACGATTGGCGGGTCACCGCCCTCCGATCTCACTTCCGGCGGCGCCCCTGATTGATCACGGGCGAAGCACCCCCGCAAGTTCATGCGCCACGGCCTGGAATGCCTCTTCGGCGGCGGGTACGACCCCTAGAAGGCTGATGAAGCCATGCGCCATGTGCGGGTACTCCAAGACAACAGCGTGCGATCCCGCCCGCTTCATCGCGTCAACGTAAGCGCATCCCTCGTCCCGAAGTGGATCATGGTGGGCAATGACCACAATGGCGGGCGGAAGTCCACCAAGGTCTTCGGCACGCAGCGGCGCGGCCAGCTCAGATCGACGCCGATCATCGTCGGGCAAGTAGTGGCCCCAGAACCACTCCATGTCGCGGCTGTTGAGGAGGTAGTTGGTGTCCCTGAACTCGTTGTAAGAAGCCCGCGACCAGTCGCTGTCCGTGACCGGGTAGAAGAGGATCTGCGCCGAGATTGTCGGTCCGTGAGCACGCGCCTGCTGCGAAAGTACGGACGCCAAGTTGCCGCCGGCCGAGTCCCCGGCCACAACGAGCCGGCTCTCCGCAAAGACTTCGCCGGCCCAATTTAGGGCCGCCCAAGCATCCTCGAGAGCGGCTGGGAAAGGGTGCTCCGGTGCCAGCCGGTAGTCAACGCTGACCACCCGCGCTCTTGTCTGAAACGCCAACTCCCGGGCTACCCGGTCGAACTCCTGCACACTCCCGAGCACCCAGCCTCCACCGTGCAGATAGACGATGGTGGCGTCGGGCTCCGGGTCCAGCTCGTACACGCGGACATCCACGCAGTGCCCGTCATGCTCCGCGACGGGATCAGTGACGTGGGAAAGCTGACGCCCGGGCGGGGCTGCGGCCGCTCGGTCAGCGAGAGCTTGACGCGCCTGCGAGACGGTCCCCTCGTGAGTGGGGCGCTTTCCACGCCCGACTGCCTCCTCAAAGAAGCTTGCCAGCGCGGGGTCCATGGACGGCTGTGTCATCGGACGACGAACCCGGCGTAGTCGTTCGACGCGATCGCGTGGAGGCGGCTCATGTAGTTGGCGACACCACCGACGTACGGCATGAAGACGCGTGGCTTCCCAGGAGTGTTCGCGCCCCAGAACCACGAGTTGCGCGAATCGGCGTACAGAGTCCGCGAGGCGAGCTCCGTCACATGCGACACCCAGTCCTGCTCCGCCTCAGGCGTGGCCTCTATGGTGGCCGCACCACGACTTTCGAGCTCGGTAATGCAGTCGGCCACCCATTCGGCGTGAAGCTCGGACGTGGTCGCCATGTTGCTGAACACGGAGGGGCTCTGAGGGCCCGACAGCAGGAACATGTTCGGGAATCCGGAGGTAGCAACGCCCGCGTACGTCTGAGGGCCGTGTCCCCAGTGGGCCCTCAGGCTTTGGCCACCACGCCCGGTCACGTCGAGACGCAGGAACGACCCGGTCATTGCGTCGAAGCCGGTGGCCATGATGAGCACGTCAAGCTCGAACTCGTGGCCCTTGGTCCGGATGCTCGTCGGTGTCACCTGGACGATCGGGTCGGCCTTGATATCCACCAGGTGCACGTTCTCCCGGTTGAAGGTTTCGTAGTAGTTGGTCCCTGAGCACAGCCGCTTTGTACCGATGGGCAGATCCTTGGGCACGAGCATCTCGGCGGTCGTCGGATCGTGCACGATCGACCGGATCTTGTCGCTTACGAACTGCGTCGCATGGGCATTGACCTCGGGGTCAGTCAGGATGTCGGTGAATGCTCGCATCATGTACAGCCCGCCCGCCTGCCACCGCTCCTCGAGTTCCCTCTCTCGCTCCTCCGGGGTGAGGTCTCTACCGGCCGCCTTGGCCGGGTCCTGATTGTGTCCATTCGACGAAGCGCGGGCAATGGCTCGGCGTTCGGGATATCGAGCCTTCCAAGCCGCGTCCTCAGCATCGCTGATAGGGGCGTTCCGAGCAGGCATGACGAAGTTGGCGGTTCTTTGGAAGACGGTCAGTTCGGCGGCTTCTTGTGCGACCAGCGGGATGAGCTGAGTCGCCGAGGATCCGGTCCCGATCACTCCGACGCGGAGCCCGCGGAGATCCACACCGTCCTTGGGCCAATCCGCCGTGTGCAGGAGTCGGCCATGGAACGTGTCCAGCCCGTGGATAGAGGGGGTTTGGGCCGCGGACAGCACGCCGGTGGCAAGCACCAAGTACTTGCTGAGGAACTGACCTCCCCCGGCCACTTCGACGCGCCACTGTTGCGCGACCTCGTCAAACGCGGCCGAGCGCACGGTGGAGTTCAGTTGAATGGAAGACTGCAAGTCATATCGGGCGACCACGTGTCGCAGGTACTCCAGGATTGCTGGCTGCGCCGAGTAACGCTCAGGCCAGCGCCACTCCTGCTGCAAATCCTCCGACAGGGACAACGAGTAGTCCAAGCTCTCGATATCACAGCGGGCCCCCGGGTAGCGGTTGTGATACCAAGTTCCTCCTACGCTTTCCGCTCCCTCCAAAATCATCGCCTCGATCGCTCGGGTCCGCAGGTGGTACAGCAGGCTGATGCCAGAGAAACCGGCCCCGACAATCAATACCTCCACCTCGCGCGGCATCGCAGTTGTCTCACTCATCCCAAAGTCCTCGCTTTCGCTCACGACATGATCCTGTATGAACATGCAGAGGAATTTGCGGCTTCCTCTCACTCAGCGAGAGACGTGCTCTGAGGGGCGCGCCTTTGACTCGGGTCGCGCCGACCCCGTCCGGAGTACAAGGGACGGGGCTCATGGCGCTCAGGAGTAGTCGGGCGCACAGCCAGCTCTTCGGAGAGCCATTCGCTGCATTTTCCTCCGATCAAGCGGGGGCGTACCACCTACCCCACCGATCCTTGAGGCCGTTGGCGCAGCCTCGCCACGCGACCCTGCGCGCAGTCGGGGGCGCGGCGCTCACCTGACTGAGGACCGACACTCCGCGCCCCTGACCTGCCCTGTGTTCCGTGTTGTCGACCACCAGCCCTGGGTGCACTTGTCATCGCACCCCCGGTCAGCGCCCCCCGGGAAGCTCGGGACGCCCGTCGAAGAGGTGGTCCAGAGCGCCGCCCCGGCCTGCGGCAGCAGACCGCAACAAGGGGACGAGCGCGCGATCTTCCAGTTCGCTCGTGGGAACCACCAATGTGACCCGCTGCCAGAACGAGCGCGCGATCTTCCAGTTCGCTCGTGGGAACCACCAATGTGACCCGCTGCCAGAATGCGACCATTCGTTTGTTCAACAGGCACCGCCAATCCGCTGGATCCCTGAATGATCAGCTCCTTGGCCTTGACGTACCCCTCCCTGCGAATCTGGTCGAGCATCCGTCGAAGTTGTAGCTGGTCGGTCACCGTCTCCGCGGTGAACTTGCGCTTCTCGGCAGCCAGGAACTCAGCTTGGACGTCTTCGGGCGACTTGGAGATCAACGCCAGCCCGGCGGAGCAGGCGTAGGCAGGCATGCGGCGCGCGATCATGGCGATGTTTCTCGTCCTTTGGGCGCGCACGATGTCGACGTACAAGGCGTCCATGCCGTCAAGCACCGCGAGTGCTGCGTCCTGCCCGGACAACTTGCGGAGGTCGTCAAGGAACGGGCGGGCCGTCTGCCTCATCAGCATCATCTTCGAGCTCCGCTCGGCCAACTCCCACAGCCGAACACCGATATGGACCTCCCCGTCGGTGCGCTCCAACAGCCGGGCTCCAGCCAAGTCGCCCACCAAGCGATACGCCGTCGCGGAGGGCAGGTCGGCTCTTTGGGCGATCTCGGCGACAGTCAGCGAGGTCGTGGCGCTCTGCAAGGCATCGAGGATGCGCACGATCCTGTCGACCATGGAGTCACCGCTCGGCGAGTTGGCCATGCCTCATCTCCTCAGGTTCCTCGTCCTCAGACCGCGAGGTAGCCGCCGTCGACCGGGATGCACGCGCCCGTCACGTACGAGGCCCCGGGCGACAGCAGAAATTCGATGACGCTCGCGACCTCATCCGCCTCGGCCAGCCGGCCGATCGGGGTCCGCGAGATCATGCTGGTGCGGGTCTCCGGCGGCAGTTGGGCCAGGAGCGGGGTGTTCACGTAGGCGGGCGCAACAGCGTTCACTCGGACGCCGACTGGCGCATAGGTCACCGCCAGCGACTTCGTCAGGCCGACGACGCCGTGCTTCGCGGCGGAGTAGGCGTGTGAGTTCGCCGCCCCCACCTCGCCGAGGATGGATGCAATGTTCACGATGGCTCCCCGGCTCTCCACCAGGTGCGGCAGAGCGGCGCGGATGGTCATAGCAACCCCGCTCAGGTCGATGTCGATGACCCTCTGCCAGTCCGCTTCCAAGACCTGATGCAGGGGACCCTTGCGCTCGGGGATGCCCGCGCTGGGCACGAGGCCATCCAGCCCGCCGAACTCACCCACGACGTGCGCCACCGCCTTCTCCAGCCCAGCGGAATCGACCACGTCGACGGCAACCGGCAGGGCATGTGACCCCGCCTGAATGATCTCGTCGGCGACCTTGGCGGCGGGGACGATGTCCAGGTCAGCCACAGCGACTGCCCACCCCGCGCGGCCGAGGCGCTTGGCGATCGCGGCACCGATCCCCGAGCCGGCCCCCGTCACGAGGGCGGTGCCACGGGATACTTGCCCCCCGGTCATCCTTCGGTCCCGACCGCCAGGACTGGGCAGGGTGCGATGGCGAGGAGCTCCAACAGGTCCGAGCCGCTGAGCGCCTTCAACACCGGGTGTTGACGGCGCAGTCCCACCACGACCATGTCGGCTTGGTACTCCTGAGCAACCGACGCCAAATCCTCGGCCGGGGCATTGCGGCGCACCAGGAGCCGCACCCTGCTGTCCACGCCGCTGCTTGTCAGGGTCTCGGACACCGCGGCCAACTCCTTCTCGAACGCCATGGCGTCCTGCCCGGAGAAGGACTGGCCGCCTCGGTGGGAATTCACCACGATCACGTCGCTGTTCCGGAGATTGGCCTCAGCCGCGGCGCGGCGCAGGGCCGCCCGCCCCTCAGGAGTAGGGACATAACCAACGACGATGGACACTGGCTTTCCTCTCAGACAATAGGAATCGGAGATGCGATCCCCGGCGGGTCCGGACGAGGGCCGCAGCCCTCGCCCGGACGTCAACCACGATCAGAGCTCGCCCATCTTGCAGGCAGACGATGGTGCCCCCCGGTCGTCGAGAGGCTCGTAGATGCGCCCTCGGAAAAACCTGCTCCGACGATAACGGCCGTGACCGAGTTCACTTCTGTTGCTCCTTGCCGCATTTAAATCCACTGACTGTTCCGAATCTCCCCGCAACGATTCGCTTGCGCGGGAGAACTACTCACAGGGCTGCGATCAGCCCACCATCAGTGCCCCGCCGTTGACATGCATGACCTGACCGGTTACGAACGACGCCAGAGGGCTACCAAGGAAGTGGATGACCTCAGCGATCTCGTCCGCTCGGCCGACCCTTCCCAGCGGCGTGTTGGCCAAGGTCGCATGAGCCGTCTCCGTATGGATGAACTCCCGTGTCATGGGGGTGTCGATCAGTCCCGGGGCTACACCGTTCACCCGGATCGTCGGGGCGAAGAGGGATGCGTAGCTCTTTACCAGGGCGCCCACGCCGGCCTTGGAAGCGGCGTAGTGAGGCCGCTCCGCAAGGCCCCGCGCGGCTGCAATGGACGATGTGAGAACTATCGAACCTCCATTCGCCATCAGCCCCTCGAGGGCAACAATGGTGTTGTGGCAGCCGATCACGTTGACGTCGTAGACATCCCTCCAGTTGTCGGGACTGGTGGCCAGCCCATCCGGCCTCCCCATGACACCCGCAGCACACACGACGACGTGAAGGGGCTCTGAGACGGCTTCACGGATACGGGACCGCAAGTCGCCGGGCTCCCTCACGTCGGCCGTGATCTGAACGGCATGTTCGTGGCTGGTGGTGGATGCGCGCCAGTCCCGATCGATCATGATCACCCGGTGGCCCGACGCGAGGAGCTTCCGGGCGGTCGCCTCTCCGATACCGCTGCCCGCCCCCGTTACCAAGGCGGTGCGCGAAGGTGTTGTCGTCATGCTGTGTTCGCTATCCAGCGTTGTGCTCGTCAGTTCGACACCTTGGCGCCCAAGTCACGAACACTGGTCTTTGCCGTTTCACGGGTGGAAGCGGCAGTAACCAACGCCACAACGCCAAGTGCCGCCACAACCAAGGCGACGACCGGCCACATCCCAGGATCCTTACCGACCCAACTGGTGGTGATGCTCGGGGAGAATCCAGAGACGATCATGCCCACCTGGATCCCGATGGCAGTTCCGCTATAGCGCACCTTGGTGCCGAACAGCTCGGAGAAGTATGCCGGCGTGGTCCCGTTCGCCAAGGCGTAGAAGATCGAGTTCATCAAGAAGCCCACGATCGCGACCATGACAATTGCGTTGCTTGCAATGGCAAAGAGGCTTGTATGACTTGGAGTGCCTCCTGGTGACGGGTGGTGGTCGCTACGGTGGCCGTGGGAGGAGGCTCCGGGTCTCGCCGCTATCCGGCTGAGCGTGATGGCTCGTGAAAGAGATCGGTGGGCTCTGGGGTCGACTCTCCCGGTCGAGGCTGGCCCGGTTCAGGGAATTGGTGGCCGAGGCGTGGACCTGCCACGCGGGTGACTCGTCTTGGGTGGCACCGGATCACGCACAAGCGTGGGTTCGCCGACTGTGGCGTTGGTTGCGGTCGCTGGGTGGCGATGAGCGGGAGTGTCTGCGCGTCACTGTCTGAGGACGGGGACGAGGGTTCTCCCGTCCAGGAAGACGATGCCCGTCGTGCGGAGTCACTGGCCGGTTCCCGTGGGCCCGCATCAGACGGGCCACCTGGCACCGCGGTGCCTCGACACCGTCCCGCTTGAGCAGGTGCCACATCTTGCGATAGCCGGCGACCCCGTTGCCCTTGGTCTTGTCGTCCTGGAGCGCCTCGATCCGTTCCCACACGTAGGCGTCCGACAAGGCCCGCTTCGACGGTCTGCGGGCCTTGGACGCGTAGTAGCCCGACGGGGCGACCTGCACACCGTGCCCACGCAGCACGCGATAGATCGGCTCGACCCCGAACCGGGCCCGGTGGTCGTCGATGAACCCGACTACCACGGCAAACGCGGGTCGAGCTCCCGCGCGAAGAAAGGCTTGATATGTAGGTGATCTCGACTCCGGGTGGATGGCGGTTCGTGACGGGGTCGACGATGTGGTCGTCGTTCTCGTGGCTGGAGCTGTTGATG